>JAICMT010000066.1 GCA_025929125.1 Acidobacteriaceae bacterium
ATACCAGCGCTCGTCGGAGGGGTGCGGAACGCCGGCCCAGAAAAAGTACACGCGGCGGAGCACATCGGCTGCGAAGTGGCCGGGATGCGCCGCGATGAAGGCGCGGGCTGCAGCGTTGCGCTCCGCCACGTAGCGCACCTCGCCCAGCTCTGCGTATCGGCGAAGCTGGATGGGGTCCTGAAAGGGATGCAGATACTCCATCAGGAAGCCGGTGGAACCTGGGCCGTTGCCCATGTAGAGCTCCGCGCCGAAGTTGCCTCGCAACGGGATGAAGCGGTGGAAGACAGCGTAGTTGCGGGCGGTCCAGGGCGCGATGCAGGCAAGGAACACTGCCGCGGCGAATACGGCATCGCGAATGGCGAGGCGGAGCGGGTGCGAGCCGGCAAGGATCCAGAGGCCGCAGACCGGCAGGAAGATCAGCAGCGTCGCGTTCGAGAGCGCGATCAGCCCCCACAGAATGCCGAACAGCACCCAGGAACCGGTGAGCGGGCCCGCGTCGCGCTCCGCATCTCCGATGCCGCGCATGCGGATGGCGAGCGCAAGCGCAAAGGTGAACAGCGCGGTGGTGATGGTCATCTCCCACGGCCAGCGGACTGCATACTGCATGGCCGCGGGATAGAGCGCCCAGATCCACGCCGACCATAGCGCGACGCGGCGCGAGAAGCAGCGGACAGCGATGGACCACACGGCCAGCGCGGTCGCAGCCGAGAAAACCGACTGGATGGCGAAGAGCACCCAGGCCGAAGCGGCGGTGAAGATTCCGAAGACGCGGAAGATACTTGCCAGCAGCAGAGGATAAAGCGGCGGCAGCCAGGCCGTGGGTCCGGTGTGCGCGAGATATATGTTGGCGAATGGATCGCCATAGCCGGAGCCGGTGACCAGTGCACGTGCGATCCGGCCCGCCTCCCAGCCGAACTGGAAGTGGTCCTCCGCCGGCCGGATGCGATACGTGTGTGCCAGTGTCATGTAGGCGAGGCGCACCGCGAGTCCAACCCAGAAGATGCGACGCGGCGCGCGGGCAGAGGAGTCCTGCGGATTGAAGAACGAACGAAGCGCCTCGCGCATCGACTCCGATTGTACGGGGCGCTACGGCGTCGGCGGGACCGGCGCCGCAAAAGACGATGGGCGCCGCCCGGAGGCCGCGCCCATGCAAAGGGAAGATGGGTGGATCTGTTACCAGAGACCCCACGCGCGGCTCACATAGTCCGAGAGCGTCAGAGTGATGAGCACGAGGAAGGTGAAGAACCCGCAAGCGACGGTCATCTTGATGAGATGGGACTGATACTTCACGTGCATGAAGAACAGGATGACGATCACGGCCTTGGTGGAGGCGATTCCAAGCGCGATCACCGGGTTCATCGCGCCGAGATCGACGTCCGCGGCCAGCACCGTCAGCAGGGTGCCGAGCAGAAGTGCACCGAAGACCATCGAGTACTGCACAGGTGAGACGATGTGGTGCTCTGAGTGTTCCGGGTTGGTGACGTTTGCGGGATCGTGGTAGTGCTGCTCGTGCGCGGTCATGAGTTCTCCTACGTGAGCGGATGCATGGCTTCCAACGGCGGCATCCGGGGTGTGTCTCAGGCTTACTTCAGGGGATGCCGATTAATCAGATACAGCAGCGGGAACAAGAAGAGCCAGACAATATCGACGAAGTGCCAGTACAGCCCAAAGTTTTCTATGGGCGCCACGTACCCGGCGCTGAAGTCTCCTCGTTGTGCTCTTAGGATCAGCCAGACCAGCAGGCCGATGCCGATGATCATGTGCAACGCGTGCATGCCGGTCATCGCAAAGTACAGGAAAAAGAAGATCTGGCAGTGCTCGGCCATATCCGGCGAGATGGGCTTTTGATCGGTGATGCCGTGAGCCTTGGGGCTGACGAACTCCGATATATCGAAGCTCGCGCCTGGGACGTGACGGTGCACCCACTCGTCGTGCCATTCGACGTACTTGATGCTGATGAAGGCAAGACCGAAAAGAGTGGTGAGGATAAGCGCGATGACCAGAAACTGCTTCTTGCGCACCTCCGCTGCCCACACTGCGAGCGCCATAAAGAAGCCTGAGGTAATCAGGATGGCGGTATTGGTGCCGCCCAGGGTGACGCTGAGGAAGTTGGAAGCGGGCACAAATGCGTCGTAGTACCAGTTCCGGTACAGCAGGTACGCAAAGAAGAGCCCGCCGAAGAACATGATTTCCGTCAGCAGGAAGAGCCACATGCCAAAGCTGCCGGCTTCTCGCTGCTGCTCTTCCGTCTCGAAGTGGTGCCTGTGCTGCGGAATGAAGACGTGTTCGTGCTCTTCATGCACGGCCGTCTCCCGCGGCATCAGAGGCTCGGTCGTAACGATCGAGTTATCCAACGGTGGTCACCTCGTTTTGGGTCTTGTGCTCCAGCCACTCGTAATCGTAGGCCTCGTGGTCCATCACCGGAATTTCGGTGAAGTTCTCGGTCAGCGGGGGCGACTGGATCTGCCACTCGAGTCCGGTGGCTTGCCACGGGTTGTTGCCGGCAATAGCGCCATACTTCAGCGACCACGCCAAGTAGAGAATCGGCAGCATGTAG
Source organism: Acidobacteriaceae bacterium (assembly GCA_025929125.1). Taxonomy (GTDB): domain Bacteria; phylum Acidobacteriota; class Terriglobia; order Terriglobales; family Acidobacteriaceae; genus Edaphobacter. Next base: position 2,558 of record JAICMT010000066.1, read on the forward strand.
CCGACGCCGAGCACGGTCGCTCCCGCGGTGGAGAGCACGTTGAGCACCTGGTACTCCGGCGGATACGCGTGATAACGACGCGGCATGCCCAGGTACCCTACGATGAACTGCGGCATGAAGGTCAGGATGAAACCGATGAAGGTGACCACCGCTGCCAGCTTGGAGAGCGACTCGGGATACATGCGGCCGGTCATCTTGGGCCACCAGAAGTGGACACCGGAGAGGAAGGCCATCAGCATGCCGCCCACCATGACGAAGTGGAAGTGGGCGACGATGAAGTATGTCTCGGTGAGTTGAATGTCCATGCCGAGCGCCGCCAGGAAGATGCCAGTGAGGCCGCCGATCGTGAACAGGCCCATGAACCCGAAGGCGTAGAGCATGGGGGTCTCAAAGGTGATGGAGCCCTTTTGCAGGGTGAACGACCAGTTGAAGATCTTGATGGCGGAGGGCACGGCCACCAGCATGCTCAGCAGGGAGAAGACCAGCGCGGAATAGTTGGAAACGCCCATGATGAACATGTGGTGCTCCCAGACGAAGAAGCCGAACAGCGCGATGGCAACTGAGGAGAATGCGACCGCGGTGTAGCCAAAGACTCGCTTGCGGCTGAAGGTGCTGACCACCTCCGAGATGACGCCCATGCCGGGAAGAATCATGATGTACACGGCGGGGTGAGAGTAGAACCAGAAGAGATGCTGGAACAGCAGCGGGTCGCCGCCTTTCGTGGGATCGAATACGCCGATTCCGACCAGCCGCTCCAACCCAACCAGCGTCAGGGAGATGGCGAGCACCGGAGTGCCAAGCACCATCAGGATGGACGCCGCATAATGCGACCACACAAAGAGTGGCATGCGGAACCACGTCATACCCGGACACCGCATTCGATGGATCGTCACAATAAAATTCAGCCCTGTAAAGATAGAACTGAAGCCGGCCACGAAGATGGCCGACGCCGTAGTGACGACGTGTGTATTCAGGTAGTGGGTGGAGAGCGGCGTGGTGAAGGTCCAGCCGGTATCCACTCCGCCCAGCACCAGAGCCGCGAGCGTCAGCGTGCCGCCGGCCAGATACAAATACCAGCTAAGCAGGTTGATCTTGGGGAAGGCGAGGTCGCGCGCTCCGAGCATGATGGGGATGAGAAAGTTGCCCAGGGTGGCCGGAACCGACGGCACCAGGAACAGGAACACCATGATGATGCCGTGCATGGTGAAGAACTTGTTGTACGTGTCGGACGCGACCAGGTCCGGCTGCGGCGTCAGCAACTCCAGACGGATGAGCCCGGCGAAGGCGCCGCCGATGAAGAAGAAGAACGTGATCGAGATCAGGTAAAGCATCGCGATCCGTTTGTGGTCGCCGGTCAGCAGCCAGCTCAGCAGGCCGTGCTCGGACGAGATGTAGTTCTTCTTCGGGATTGCCGCCGTGGTTTGGTCCGGCAGGTTCAAGATTGTGGTGCTTGTTGCGCTCATGGTTTCACCATTCCCGGGGTGGTCGGCGCCGCCTGGTCGGACACCGAGGTCGTTTGCGTCTGCTGGATACGGTAATTCGTGTTCAGCTGCTTCAGGTACTCGACCAGTGCGATCAGGCCGTCCTCACTGATCTGTCCCTTGTACGTTGGCATGATGGGGGCGTAGCCCGCCGGGACGTGCTGCGACGGGTTGAGGATGACGTCGCGAATATACGCGGCATCGGCAAGCTGAATGCTGCCATTCGCCATCTGCACTTTGGATCCGTAGAGCCCGGCCAGCGAGGGCGCTCGGTTGGAGGCGTTGCCGGTGTGGCACGCATTGCAACCCATGCTGGCGAAGATGCGTTCGCCGTTCTGCGCCAGCGACATGCCGCTGGTCGAGAGCTCGGTCCACTTCTTGTAATCCTCAGGCAGCATCGCGGTAATCTCGCCCACCATCTTCGAGTGATCGGTGCCGCAGTATTGCGTGCAGAACAGGTGATACGTGCCAGGCGTGGTGGCCTGGAACCAGACCGTGGTGTAGCGGCCCGGGATCACCTCGCGCTTGACCCGGAACTCCGGCAGCGAATAGCTGTGGAATACATCCTGCGAGATCATGGTGAGCTGAATCGGCTGCCCGATCGGGACGTGCAGCTCATTGATCTCATGCTGGCCGCCCGGATGCTCTGCCTTCCACATCCACTGCTTGCCCACGATGTAGATATTCATCGAGTTGACCGGCGGGGTATAGATGCGGAAGTAAAGCAGCGCTCCCCAGACGAATGTGACCAGGAAAATCCCGAGCGGAATGATGGTCCAGATGGCCTCCAGCAGAGTCGAGCCTTCGATCTGCTCGGCCACCGGGTGGACCGCCTTGCGATAGCGGAACGAAAACCCGCCGATCAGGAGCAGGACCAGCACCAGACCGACAACAGTGACGCCGATCAGGAAAAAGTAGAGCGCGTCCATGTAGGGCGCAATGGTAGATGCCTCACGCGGGAACAGCGCGGAGTTGGTCAGCCATTTAACCAGATACTGCCACAGAACTTCACTAATGCCCATTCGTTAACCTTCGTCTTCCGTTCGTTTGCTGGTCAGGTCATGCTCGCGGCCAAGCCGCAGGTCGCGCCGGAACATCACGAACATGAAGCTGCCTAGGCTGATCATCGTTACCATTCCGCCCACCTGCACCACGCGAACTACCTTCAGTGAATGCCGGTTGGTCTGCGGATCGTAGTGGTAACAGTAGGTCAGGATGTTGGCTACCGGCGAACCGATCTTGTTGCCCGAGGCCTCGATCAGCCCCAGCAGGACGTCTTTGGGCGAGTACTCCACGCCCAGGTAGTACTGCGCCAGCTTGCCCTGCGGGGTCGCAAGCTCAATCGAGCTGGCGTGCGCATATTGGTCCAGCTTGCCGTCCGGCCCGGGCACGCGCACATAGCCGAATCCAACGGCTTTGGCGACGGCGTCGATATTGGCCTGGGTCCCGGTGAGGAAATGCCAGCCGTTGGCGGTCTCCGGCCGTCCGTAGCGCTTGACATAATAATTCTTCTTGCGCGCGGCGAGCTGCGGAGTCTCCGTCGGATCGATGCTGAGAATGATGATGTCGAAGTCTTTGCCCGGGGTCAGCTTCACCATCTCAAGCGCGCTGGCCAACCCATCCATCTCCTCCGAGCAGAGCATCGGGCAGTTGTAGTACACCAGCGAGAGGATCGCCGGGCGCTTGCCGAAGTAGTCGCCCAGCCGCACGCTGTTGCCCCGATCGTCGACAAACTGCGCGTCCAGTGGAAGCTGCTGGTTCAGGTGCTGCTCAATTGCGACATGGTTCAGCACATTAGGAAGCTGGTCACCGGCGTTCTCGCCAGCCTGCTTATCCCCATAGCTGGAAACCTGCGCGCCGGCGATCAGCGCACTGCCAAGCGCAGCGGCTGCTCCCCACTGCATAAACCTTCGAATTGTGGTGCCAATTTTCATTTTCTGCTTCGCTGCTTACTTCTTCTGCGGTTGGTCTTGCATCAGCTCGGTGTGTTCGGCCTCACCGTAGCTCATCCTCTGCTCGCGCGAGGCCATCATTTCGAGCTCGACTGCGGTGCGGGCGAAGCCCTTGGTCAGCGGTTCTTTTACCGCAGGCCTTCCGGAGTACGCCACCTGGTTAGCAGCTGGCGCTTCCGGCTGCACGACCGGCAGGCCGCGCTGGGCGATAAGTTCCATGGCCCGCTCAATCGGGATGCGGTACACAGTCTCCGTGGTTGCGCCCTTCGGGCCGGCTGAGGAGCGGCTGTAATGCTCCAGCATCAGGTCCTCGCGGGCGTGGAGGTCCGCGAGTTCGTGCGCGGAATCATCCTCAGCCAGCCGCGGGGCAGGAAATGCCTTCGTGATTTGGCTCAACTGCTCCTGTTGCATCTCGGCGCTGCTGGCCAGGTTCTTGTAGCCGTTCGCGGGTGGAACGCCGTTGCCGGCGAGGTGCCATTTGTTGGCCTTGCCGTCCTGTTTCTCCCACAAGCTGTTCATCGCACGGCCCATGGCCCAGCAGAGCACGAAGAAAACAAAAAGGCTGCCGAACAGCCCGGCGAGAAACACCGCGATGCCGCGTACGTTGACATCGGTGGTCTCGTAGCCCGGACTGTCGGGGTTGAACTGGTCGCCTGGGGTCGAGCTGTCGGCGACGTCCCGTCCCATGTCGTGGCCCTCGTGCGGCCTGTCGTGATCAGTGTGCATGTTCCGGCTCCAGAATCTCTTCCAGGTGTGGATCGTTGATGACGACCAGCGGCCGCTTCATCAACTGGGTCAGGTAATACGCCACCCACAGGCTCAGCAGTGTGGCAGGCACCGTAATGTAGGCAAGCACGCTGAGCGGCTCGCCCACCAGGTTGCCGGCAGCGCCCTTGAAGTTGGGCTCAACCAGCCAGAACATGTCGACCACGCGGGCGAACAGCATCCAGCAGGTGATCCAGATCATCCGGTTTGGCCTTCGCTTCAGGTCGCGGGAGAGCAGTAAGCAGAACGGGATCAGCCAGTGCGCAATGAAGTCGAGCGAGCAGATGGTCCACCAGCCGCCGTGAATACGCGCCAGGTACCAGGGAATCTCGTCCGGCAGATTCCCCGACCAGATGATCAGGAACTCCGCGAAGGTCAGATAGATGTTGAGCATCACGAAGGCAAACAGGAATTTGCCCAGATCATGCAGCTCGGTGATGCGCAGCAGCGTGCGCATCGGTTCATAGCGGGAGAGCAGGACGACGGAGAGGATCGAGAACGCCAGCACCGCATAACCCTGCGCGACTAGGAACTGCAGCCCCCAGATGGAGGAGTACCAGGTCACATCCAGCGCCTTGATCCAGACGATTGCGCCCACGGTCATCAGAACCACGTAGATCAGAATGCCCGGGCCGCTCAGGTTCTCAAACTTGGTCCGCCAGTATTCGAAGCTCGACTCGGTGCCGCGCGCCGGGTCGGCATCGCTCTGGAGCGACCACTTGTTCAGCAGGTACATGAACACCAGCAG
>JAICMT010000050.1 GCA_025929125.1 Acidobacteriaceae bacterium
GGTGGACAGCAGCCAATCTCCGGCGCGCATATCTACCTTCTCGCAGCGAATACCACCGGCAATGGAGGTCCTGGAATCGCGCCATCGAGCAGCAATGCGTCCTTGTCGCTGCTGAGTGCGGGCAGCACCGGAACAGCGGATTCGATTGGCGCTTATGTCACGTCCAATGCAAGTGGCGCCTTCTCCATCACGGGTGACTACACCTGCACTCCGAATACTCAGGTTTATCTCTATGCCCTGGGCGGCAGTTCTGGCGCGGGAAACAATCCGTCTTCCGGCCTGATGGCCGCTCTGGGGAACTGCCCAAGTACCCACAATTTCGCTTCAGCCACTCCGACGCTTGCGGTGAATGAGCTGACGACCGTCGCTGCAGCGTACGCCATGGCAGGCTTTGCCAGTGACGCCACTCACGTTTCCAGCTCGGGGAGCACGGCGGCGACGACTGGCATCAAGAATGCATTTGCGAATGCCAGCAATCTGGTCGACGTTGCTACCGGCGCGGCACGCACGGCAACACCGGGAGGCAACGGAACGGTTCCCCAGCAACTGCTGAACACGCTTGGGGACATCCTTGCCAGCTGCATCAACTCCAGCGGCTCGGTGACCGGGCCGCCGAATACGACTGCCTGCTACACGCTCTTCAGTAATGCAGAGTTCAGCGGTTCAAGCGGAACCGCTCCCACGGATACGGCGAGCGCAGCCATCAACATGGCGCACAATCCCGGGTCCAATATCGCCGCGCTTTTCGGTCTGCCGACCGCACAGGCTCCGTTTTCTCCGCAGCTCAGTACGGCACCCAACGACTTCACCGTGGGCATCAGCTACACCGGAGGCGGAGTGGATGATCCCTCGGCCATCGCGGTCGATTTGGCTGGAAACGTCTGGGTGACCGATACCGGAGGAGCGGGATCGATTACCGAACTGGCGCCGAATGGAAATGCGCTCTCGCCGGCTGGCGGCTATCTCATCTCCACTACGACCGGCCAGTTCCACGGGATTGCGATTGATCCCAGTGGAAACGTATGGCTCCCAGCGGAAGCGGATGGAACACTCATAAAGGTCTCCAGCACTGGTTCGGTGAGTGCCACTTACACCGGGGTGAGTATCAAGAATCCATGGAATGTGGCGGTAGACGGATCCGGAAACGTGTGGGCCTCGGACTGTGGCAACTCCTTCTGCAGCGGCCCTTACACCGTCGACGAGATCTCAAACGGAGGCACGTTGCTCTCGGGCACCACGGGATTTACGGGCGGCCTGAAGGTGCCGCTCGGCATGGCCATCGATTCCTCCGGAAACGCCTGGGCGGCAAGCCGCGACAGCTCCACCCTTGTAAAGTTCTCAAGCTCAGGGACGTTGCTCTCAGGAACCGGCTTCACCGGCGGCGGCGTGAACAAGCCTGTAGCCCTGGCAGTCGACCACTCGGGCAACATTTGGGTGGCAAGCTATGGAAGCTCAACCAGCACCACCAACGTGACTGAGTTTGCCAGCAATGGTACGGCGGTATCCCCCTCCAGCGGATATCAGGCAGCAGGCATCGATTCGCCAGATGCGATTGCGATCGACGGCGATGGTCATGTCTGGGTTGCTTGCCTCGGAGTGCTGGGGTTCGATGTGCAAAGCTCGGTTGTGGAACTGGCGAGCGATGGATCCCTGCTCTCCCCTTCCACCGGATACCAGGGCGGCAGCCTTCGCTCACCCTTCGGCATCGCGATCGATGGCTCTGGAAACGTGTGGACTGCTAACCCCTATGACTCGACTGTCACCCAGTTGATCGGCGTTGCCACCCCTGTCGTCACTCCGCTGTCAGTTGGGGTGCAGAACAATACCTTGGGTGTCCGGCCGTAGCTAAGCTGCAATTGTTCAAGGCGTGCTGGGCGGCCCAACCAAAGGTGTGCGCACCGGCGCGGCAATCCCAACGAATTCCGTCACAGTGTTGCTCCCTAGGTTCGATATCCAGAGATTGCCGCTCGCATCCACAGCAATGGAGTAGGACTGGCGCATGGCCGTGTGCGGACCGTAGCCGCTGGAGGGTGAAAGCGCCGTACCCGGAGTGCCACCGCCCGCGCCTGCGAGCTCTGTGATGGAAGAGCCGCGATAGTTCGCGATCCAGAGGTTGCCGCCACCGTCGATAGCAATCGCCTGCGGATGGCTGAGGCCGCCTCCGGTGTAGCCCGTGGAGAGAATGGCTCCCCCTGCGGAGACTTCGCTGATGCTGTCGCTATAGAAATTCGCGAGCCATACATTTCCGGTCCGGTCGATAGCAAGGTTCGAGGGAGCATTGCAGCAGGCGTAGCTGGTGAACTGAGATCCGTCCATCGCGACCCGCGTCACAGTCCCACTGCCCTGGTTGGCCACCCACGCATTGTGGTTGCCGTCGATCGCGACAGCTACCGGAAAGGCAAGTTGCGGCGATGCATAGCCGGAGCTTCCGGAGAGCGCCTGCCCCGTGCTGCTCAGGTGTGTCAGGTGCGAGTTGCCATAGTCGACCACCCATGCCGAACCATCGGAATCCACGTCAATCGAGATCGGATAATTGAGTCCCCCACTGGTAAAACCTGCCACCCCTGCGATCGATTGCCCGCTGGGATTCAGCACGCTCACGCTGTTGCCGGCCAGACCGGTGCTGGGCTCGTTGGGGATCCAGGCATTGTTGCTCGCATCAATAGCGAGTCCGTAAGAGGCACTCAACCCAAACCCAGTAATGCCATTGCTGAATACCGGCTTGCCCAGAGGCGAAAAGAGCGATGCAGCATTCCCGTAGTTCGCCACCCAGACGTTCCCATTGCCGTCCACGCCGAGACCGGTGGGAAGGTTCAACCCGCCGCCTGAGTAATCGACATAGAGCGTCAGGTCGGCCGGACCGGAGCTGAGCCCTGGAGCAAACACGGGAGAAGATAAGGCCAGCGAGTAGACCGCCGCGACGTTTGCGGCAGGATTGTGGACGATGTTCAGGGCAGCATCCAGAGTGTCCGCCGGCACAGCTGAGCCGCTGCGCGTAGCCGCCGTAAGCAACGGAGTGCAGCCGGAACCTGCCGAGACTCCACAGGCACTGAGTGCGTTCGCGAGGGTATTGATCGTAGCTGCAGGCGAACTGCCGTTCGACGCGAACGAACTTCCAGGACTTACTCCAGTGCTGACATCGGCGAGTGCAGCCGCCGTATCGAACGCATTCTCGAGTCCCGCGGCATTCGTTGCGCTTGCGCCGAGATTTCCGCCGGGAGCCAGAAACTGGGCGAGCGCGTAGACTCCGGTCGCGGTCGTGACCTCATTGACCACGATGGTCGCGGGGAGCTTGCTGCAGGGGCCCAGTGCAGTAAAGTAAGCAATCGCAGCATTCGCCGAAGCAGCTGCCCCTGCTTTACCGCCGCGCGCAATCGCATAAACCTCTGACCCGGAACCCGGACAGGTATAGCCGGAAGAGATGGAGAACGAGCCGGCGGAGTCTGTGGTCACCGCCGGCGTAAGTAACGCGGTGCCTGCTGAGCCATTGCCGGAGCTTCCTGCGGAGTAGAGCTGCACGGACGCGCCAATCAGCGGTTGCGCGCCCGCAAAGGCTTTACCCGCGATTGCCGGGCCTGAGTAGCCGCCGACCGGCGGATTCTGCACGACACTCGTGCTTGTGCTTGTGCTCGGGGAAGAGGAGCCGCCGCAGCCAAGCAGTCCTGTAATGGCGGCTGAGAGAATCAGCCACCCGGCCGAAACGGAAGCGGAATGCAGCGCCGGACGGCGGCTCACGGACGTGTCAGCTCTCCAAGGTTGACCGCACTCACAAAGGACGCCACCGACGCGGCAAGTTGGATTCGAGCCTCACCCACCGAAAGGCCCGGCTCCGGCAGCTCCGCCCGGACGATCACGGGCAAGGAGCGCGACGGGTGCCGCAACAGGGACCCGCGGTCCAGGCGCGAGTAAACCAGGCCGAAGTGCCTCTGTGGAGTGGCGAACTCGTTGCAGTCGCCACCCGAGCACTGGGTAGATGCCTCGAGCGTATACGCTATGCCGTCGAAGTACTGGGCAGAGTTGAAACTAACCGGATCGCTTGCTGTGGGAAGCGCCATCGGGCCCTGACTCACCGGGTGCTCACCCCGTACGGTGTGGCAGATCAGCGGATCGTGCCAGCTGAGCTCCGGTGAAATTCCGATCGCAACGGGTTTGCCGTTGGGCGCCGCATATTCCGCCCATTGGTAGACGACCACCCCGGTATCCAGCTTCTCCTCCCAGGTGCGCACCAGAGAATAGCCTCGCAATTCACTGGGAAAGCGCTCTGCTGCACTGCGCAAGAAGACCGTATTCGTGTTGAGCGCCGAAGCAAATCCCACACCAGCGAGGCAGGCAAACGCTGCCAGTGCCGCCGCGGGGGCCACCGGCAAAACCGGGGGTCGGTTGACCGTGCTGGCAACTATCGGCGTCGCCGACTGGCGATCACGCAGGCGGTGAATCACTCCAAACAGAAGGACCGAGGCCAACAGAAACAGAGCTCCGCCAATAATGTAATCGGCGGTCTCGGCGCGAGACTTGAGCCAGGGCAGGTGCAGCGCGACAACGTAATAGAGGACCAAGAGGCAGAGCCGCAGCAGATTGAAAACATAGCCAAGAACGACGGCTCCGGCTGCCACCGCGATATTCATATACCAGCGGAAACGATAGATATAGCCCGCCACGATCGCAATCAGCGCCATCGTGATCGAGCCGCGGATTCCATTGCAGCCCGGCGCAATGAACATTCCAAACTCCGGCGTGAACATCAGCCGCAGGTGGTCAGGCGTGAGCGGCTGCCCCAGATGCATGGCGAAGCCCCGGGCCACCTCCGCCGAGAGCGTCTGCAAAGGCAGGTCGACCATCAGGCTGAACGCACGCGGAACAGGATTGGCGAACCAGAGGAAGCAAATGGGAAACAGGGCTGCTCGCAACAGACGCAGACCGCCGAACATGAGCACAATGCCAGCGGTGCATAACATCAGCGGCAAGGAAACAGGCGGAATCGCAGTGGTCCAGTGCGGCGATATCACCAGCAGCAGAATGGAGTGGAGTTGGACCCAGCCAATGGCTGCATTAGCGACAATCAGCGCAAACCCCCACCAGTTGCACTCGACGTTCCAGCCCTGGCTGCGCCAGGCACGAAGGATCAGAACGAAGCAAACCGGCGGAACGAAGATGCCCACCGACTTCAGCGGATCGCTCGTCCAGGAAGCCCAAAGAAAGCCCAGGCAGGGCAGAACTGTAAGCAGTGCCAGCGGCGCAACCGACGCATAGAGCCACAGATTCCGGGGAAGACGCGAGGACGGGGCAACCGCCGTGATGAGATTGATTGACTGCGATGACGCCGGCATTGCGAGCTCTACCGGTTACGCTTGGCGCGGTGGCGCAGCGTGGAGTAGAACGCCGCGGCGGATCCGAGGATCGCAAGCACAACCGTCGGGTTTTCCGGCGAATCGATGCAACCGTCCTGCGCAAACAAAGGCGTCGTACATCCGAACAGCAGCACGGAAGCCAGGAAGGCAAGCTTTAAATTGCTCACGGTGAATCGTCCTCCGGATGCGCGATGCGGCTCCTATTATTAGCGAATCCTAAAAAACGGTAACAATCTTCCGTCACAGAAGAGATACCCAAAGAGGTACATCGGACCGCCACAAAAGTGTTATGTACCTGATCCCGTTGCCAAGCTGTTTTGATCGAAGTAGTTGCTGGGCCGTACTATTTCGATCAAAGAAATTTCTTGGCCGAGGTGCAGTGGATGGGTGGGATCTGGCAGCAGAGGTATGTTCTGGTCGGAAATAGTCTGGGGTGGTCAGCCGCACTGGCGATCCTACCGACGTTGTTGCTGCTTTACCTTCTCGCCGTGAAGCGGAAGGCTTCCTGGATCGCGGCGCTCTCCGGACTCGCCGCGGCGCTGCTGCTCGCCGTAGCCGGATACGGTATGCCCCCGACTCTTGCCATCAGCAGCGCTCTGGATGGAGCCTGCTTCGGCCTGTTCCCCATCTCGTGGATCGTCTTTTGGGCCCTGGTGCTGTATGAGATCTCAGTCGTTACGGGCAAGTTCGAGATCATTAAGGAATCGATCGGATCGGTGACCTCCGACAAGCGGGTACAGGCACTGCTGATCGCATTTGCCTTTGGCGCGTTCATCGAGGGCTGTGCCGGCTTCGGTACGCCGGTTGCCGTCGCCGCGGCGATGATGGTGGGCCTCGGCTTCACCTCACTCTATGCCTCTTCCCTATGCATGTTGGCCGATACAGCCCCGGTGGCGTTTGGCTCCATCGGCATCCCCATCATCACGCTGGCCGGGGTCACTGGACTTCCACTCAAAGAGCTGAGCGCGGTCACCGGGCGCCTGACCTTTCCCTTCTCCCTCTGCCTGCCCGCCTACATTGTCCTGGTAACCAGCGGCGCGGGAGCAATGGCCGAGATCTGGCCGGCTGTGGTGACCTGCGGAGTGGTCTTCGCCGGAATTCAGTTCACGATCTCCAACCTGATCGGTCCGCAACTGGCCGATATTCTTAGCTCCCTTTGCGCCATGGGAGCACTGGTTTTGCTGCTGCGGTTCTGGAAGCCCGCGGTCAACAGCGAATACACCATGCAACTTCGCAGTGACCGCCCGCACCACACTGGGCGCGAGATTTGGGACGCTTGGCTGCCCTACACCCTCCTGGTTGTCTTTGTGCTTCTCTGGGGCCAGCCGAGCATCCTGGCGCATCTCGATGCGGTATCCGTAAAGTTCCCCTGGCCTGGACTTCACAATTTGGTTTTGCGCATGCCGCCTGTGGTTGCCACGCCTTCAAAGTACGGCGCGATTTATACCTTCAGCTGGCTCTCAGCCTCGGGCACCTCGGCCATGCTGGCCTCGCTGCTTGCGGCGGCGATTCTTCGGATGTCATTGCGCGCGCTTGGTGGGGTTCTCATCTCGGTCGCACTTAAGCTGATCAAGCCCACCGTAACCGTCTCGGCCATGCTTGGAATGGCGTACTTGATGAACTACAGCGGGGCCACTGGAACACTTGGCCTGGCATTTGCCGCCACCGGAACTGTCTTTCCCTTTTTCAGTCCCCTGATGGGCTGGCTGGGTGTGTTTCTTACCGGTTCGGACACCTCCTCGAATGCGCTATTCGGCAATCTGCAGGTGGTGAGCGCCAGCAAACTCGGTCTCAACCCCGTGTTGGTGGCATCGGCGAACTCGGTAGGCGGTGTCATGGGCAAGATGATCAGCCTTCAATCGATAGCTGTGGCCGCCGCGGCCACCGGCATGCCTGCTGACGAGCAGGCGCAGCTGTTCCGATTCACGCTGAAGCACAGCATCCTCCTGGCGGCGCTGGTCGGAGTCGAAACCATGCTCTACGCGTATCTCGCCCGGCCTCACTAAGCAGCCTCCCGGCGCGAGCGGTGCCCGTCGACCCATTCTGCGCGGCATGTGCTCCGGGAGGTAACATGGAAATTCTGCATGCCCGATTCCGGTATCCTCGCTGACCTCCGCGCCGCCGTTCCTGACGGGCTAATTACGGCTGCGAATGAGCTGCAGACCTACGAGTGTGATGGTCTGACCAATTTCCGCACCCTGCCCGGTGCGGTTGTGCTGCCGCGTACCGCCGAGCAGGTGCAGGCTGTCGTGCGCGCCTGCGCCCGCCATGGCGTGCCGTTCGTCGCCCGGGGCGCCGGTACCGGCCTGAGCGGAGGAGCGCTTCCCGCGGAGAAGAGCGTGGTCATCAGCTTCGCCCGCATGAACCGGATCCTGAGGATCGACATCCCCAACCAGAGGGTGGAGGTGCAGCCCGGTGTGATCAACCAGCATGTCACCGATGCCGTCGCACCCCATGGATATTTCTATGCCCCGGACCCTTCCTCCCAGAGCGTCTGCACCATCGGCGGCAATGTTGCGGAGAACTCCGGTGGCGCGCACTGCCTGAAGTACGGCTTTACCACCACCCATGTGCTTGGCATGGATGTGGTGCTGCCGAGCGGCGATATGGTGCAGTTTGGATCCTCTGCACCAGATGCTCCGGGTTACGACCTGACGGGTCTGTTTGTCGGCTCTGAGGGAACCCTGGGGGTCGCGACCAAGCTCACGCTCCGCATCGTCAAGCGGCCTGAGACGGTGCAGGTGCTGTTGGCCGCATTCGATTCCATCCGTGCTGCCGGCCAGACCGTCTCCGACATCATCGCTGCGGGAATGCTTCCTGCAGCGCTCGAGATCATGGACCGCCTTTCAGCCAAAGCCTCGGAGGCGGCAGTACATCCGAATTACCCAGTTTGCGAAGCGTTGCTGCTGGTGGAGCTCGATGGCGCTGCTGCCGAAGTGGCGGCGCAAA
>JAICMT010000448.1 GCA_025929125.1 Acidobacteriaceae bacterium
CTGCCCTCGCCCGATGCTTTGCCCCACTCCATTCACCGCGCCATGCGGCACAGCATTTTTGCCGGCGGCAAACGCCTCCGGCCCATCCTCTGCATGGAGGCGGCCCGGATGGTCCTCGGAACCGGAAAGCTTCCCGACGGTGTCGCCAATCTCGGTGCAGCCATCGAAATGCTGCACACCTATTCCTTGATCCATGACGATCTGCCCGCGCTCGACAATGACGACCTCCGCCGGGGCAAGCCGACCTGCCATGTGGCCTTCGGAGAGGCGATCGCCATCCTGGCCGGGGACGCGCTGCAGACGCTGGCGTTCCACACCATCGCGCAGTTACCGGTCTCAGCAGAGGCGGTCGTTCAGATCCTGCAGGAAGTCTCTACCTCCGTCAGTACCGGCATCGGTCGGCTCGGGGATCTCGAAACCGGCATCCCGCCCGGAATGATCGGAGGGCAGGTCGTCGATATCGAGTCCGAAGGCGTCCAGCCCACCGCAGAATTGGTAGAGACCATTCACCGCGCCAAAACCGGAGCTCTGATTACCACCAGCATCGTCTCGGGCGGGCTCTATGGTCTCGATGCCGCGACGGCCCCTGGCCCATCGGTCGATATCGTCGCTCGCCTACGCACCTTTGGCGAAAAGGCCGGACTGGCTTTTCAGATCGTGGACGATGTGCTGGACATGACACAGTCCTCAGAGAAGCTGGGCAAAACCGCAGGCAAGGATACCGCCACTGTAAAGGCCACATGGCCCGCGGTTTTCGGGATCGAGCAGTCCCGTCACGACGCAGCGCAGCTCATCGCAGACGCCTTTGCCGCGGTCGAGCCGTTCGGGGAGGCCGCCAGCCCGCTTAAGTCCCTCGCCGAATACCTGGTCTCCCGCACTCATTAACTGGCTGCGTTGCACACCGGTATCCAGATGCCGGCGCGCTCCAGGTGATCAGAATCCTTCCCGCCCCGAGCTTAGTCCGCCCGTGCCTTGTTCGAGCAGAGCCAGTGCCTGTTCCAGGCGCACACCCCGCGATGCCTTGAACAACACCGCATCCCCCGGCTTCACATTGGCTCTCACCCATGTGGCGGCGTCTTCAGGCGTCGCCACAAACGTCGCCTGCACTCCGCCCGCGACCGCGCCTTCTACCAGGTTCTCCGCTAGTCCTTGAACTCCGACCACCAGGTCCACGCCGCGTTCCGCCATGCGTCGGCCGCACTCCGCATGGAGCGCCGGCCCCTCCGGGCCCAGTTCCAGCATCTCGCCTGCAATCACGATGTGTCGGGCCTCCACCTTCATGGCCAGCAGCGCGTCCACCATCGCATCCAGCGCGCGGGGGTTGGAGTTGTAGCAGTCATTGATGAGCTTCGCGCCTCCCCACTCCTTCAACTCACCGCGCTTTTCTCCGGCACGCAGCTCACCTAGCGCTGCCGCGCATTCTGTCAGCTTCATCCCGCTGCGCAGGCCTACTGCAATCGCCGCCAGGGCATTGTGCACATTGTGCCGCCCCATCAGTCCAAGCTGTACGCGGGCACGCTCGCTCTGTGCCTCCACCGTAAACGCCACGCCCTCAGCGCCCAGTTCCGTCACTTCCAGCGCACGTACCTGGGCGCACTCGCGAAGGCCATACAACATCGCCCTCTCACCCATCCCCTCGCCGAATCGGGCCACGCGGTCGTCGTCGCAGTTGAGAATGGCAATTCCACCCGTAGGGAGCGCCTGAATCAGCTCGTACTTCGCGCGCGCGATACCTTCAATTCCATCCGCGAAATGTTCCAGGTGCACCGGCGCCACATTCGACACAACACCCCAGTCCGGCTCGGCAATCTTCGCCAGAGCAGTGATCTCGCCCCCGTGGTTCATCCCCATCTCGATCACCGCCACTTCATGCTCCGGCTCGATCCGAAGAAGCTGCAGCGGCACTCCAAAAGCATTGTTAAGGTTTCCTTGGGATTTCAGCACCCGGAATCTTGCACCCAACACCTGCGCGACAGCCTCCTTGGTCGTCGTCTTGCCGACGGATCCCGTCACACCAATCACGCGCCCGCCCCAACTCCTGCGAACGGCATGCGCCAAACGTTGCATGCTGCGCAAGACGCCTTCACCATCCGCATCCGGCACGCGCAGCAGCCTGTTCTCCGGAACGTTGGCAGGCACCAGCCATCGCATGCTGACTACGGCTGCTACAGCTCCGTTTGCAAGCGCCTGCTCGACAAAGTCATGGCCGTCCAACCGCTCGCCCTTTACAGCGAAGAACAGCTCCCCCGCGCCAATCGTCCGCGAGTCGATCGAATATCCGGCGGCCTGGACAGCATCATCAAAGTCCCCCTC
>JAICMT010000516.1 GCA_025929125.1 Acidobacteriaceae bacterium
CGGATTGCGCCCCACCATCGTCTCCCACAGCGCCGCCATCTTCCCCAGACGAAACTCCTGCAGCACAATCACAATCGTCCCCCGGCCTCCCGGAGCCGGCTCGAAGACCACCTCGCCCGCGTTGTTCGACTCACCGCTGATCGACCGCCACGTAATCCGCCGGCCCGGTTCGTCGGCCAGGATCATCGAATTCCACTCAATGCTGCTGTCTCCCGACCGCATCACCCAGTGCGAAGTCATCTCTCCCGTGCGCGTGACCTGCGCAATCTGCTCCTGCCACTTCGGAGCCGACTCCACATCATGCCACAGTTCATACAGCTCCTCGGGACTGCGCTGAATCAGCGCGCTGGTCCTCACCCATATCTTGCCGTCCCCGTCCTGGGGCGGCGGCAGATAGCGGTTATCCATCACGATGCCGGCCGTGCTCGCGGTCGGATTCGCTTCGGCGTTCGGCTTCTCCATCAGGGGTTCGCTCATAACTCTCCTCGGAAGATCCTGTTCAGGCCGCGTGCTCCCAACCTTGGATGACCTCACGTGTCAAAGGTTGGATAGGCACCGCCACCGAACAGCGCATCGTTGCGTCATTTGCCGCTTGATTTTCGTATCGCCGAATCGGTTCCGAAGATATGCATCAGTTCCTGCGCCGGAACCACCTCCAGCTGCTCGTAGGTACATTCCCGGGGAGGCTTGTCCACGCGCCATCGCCGGAACTGCGCCATGTGCCGGAACCGGCCGCCCTGCATGTGTTCATACGCCACTTCAACCACCAGCTCAGGCCGCAGCGGCTCCCACGAGAGATCTTTGCCCTGACTCCACCGGCTCTGCCCGCCCGGAACCCGCCCGGCACTTGCTCCATCACCCCAGGGATGATGCTTCAGCGCGTCGGCTCGATACGGCGCCAGAAACTCAACCAGCTCGCGTCGCTTCCCCTGAGTGAAGCTCGCGCACACCCCCACATGCTGCAGCTCACCCGCCGAGTCATACAAGCCCAGCAGCAGCGACCCCACCAGCTCATTCTCTCCGCCCTTGTGCCAGCGGAAGCCGCCGACCACGCAGTCGCAGTCGCGCTCGTGCTTAACCTTCAGCATGGTGCGCTTGTCCGGCTGGTACATTCCGTCCGCCAGCTTCGCCATCACGCCATCGAAGCCCGCGCCCTCAAACCGCTTGAACCAATCCTCGGCAACTGCACGATCGTGGGTCGCCGGCGTCAGATGAATCGGTTTCGTCGCTCGCGACAGCAGCGCTTCCAGGCGTTTCCGCCGTTCGGCAAATGGCAGCCCCAGCAGCGCCTCATCGCCCTCGCAGAGCAGATCGAAGAACACCACCGAGGCGGGCGTCTGCTCCGCCAGCATCTTCACCCGCGAAGCGGCCGGATGGATCCGCAACTGCAGCGCGTCAAAATCCAGACCCCCTTTCGATGCGATCACAATCTCCCCGTCCAGCACGCACCGCTCCGGCAGTTGTGCACGGAGCGGTGCGATCAGTTCAGGAAAATAGCGGTTCAGCGACTTCGTGTCGCGGCTCTGCAGCAGCACCTCGTCGCCACTCCGAAACACTATTGCCCGGAACCCGTCCCACTTCGGCTCGAAGATCCATCGCGGTCCCGACGGAATCGCATCCAC
>JAICMT010000216.1 GCA_025929125.1 Acidobacteriaceae bacterium
GCCCTGACGGCACCACGCTGCATCGTGTCCTTTCGGCAGGCCTGCGTAGTTACGGCGCAGAGCTACCGCGAGCGCGTCTTGCGGCGGTGCGGCGGCGGGGCCTGGGTGACAGGAGTCGATTGACTTCGTCGATCGAAAAGGCCCGGGGATCGAAGTCGTCGCCGATCCAGTCGAGCATCTCCTCGTGCCTTTCATCGTTCGGATCACGGATGGCTTCCAGAAGGTCATAAAACCCCGGGATGCCGCCGCAGTCTTCGGGCGGGCAGGCGAGCTGGCCATCCGTGCAGGCGGGATAAGTGACATTGGGATCTGCGCGGAGCAGCTTCTCCAGCACGATGACGTGCTCCCAGCCATCACCGAAGTCGTAGAGATAGATCATCTTTGCCCCCGGTTCCCCCAGTAGAGCGGAGATACACACCGAGCGCTCGCTTTCGACGCGAGGCCTTCTCATAAAGGGATCGGCTGGTTCGGGCTGGCCGAAGCGCCGCTGACCGACGCGGAACTGATGCATGTGGCCGTTCTCCCATCCCATCGCGGTCTGCAGCACGTCATGCAACTTTGCAAGAGTTATGTCTGCGGAGACCAGCAGGCGGCGCCAGATGGGCGGCCTGGTGCCGTGCAGCGTGACCTTGATCTGACAGATGTCCTGTCCTGTCATTTCAGTTCCTGTTCAGGATACGGCGCACGGAGGTGCGGCCGATGCTGAGCTGGCGTGCGATCTGGGATTTGCTGATGCCGGCGCGATGGAGCTTTTGGATTCGGTCGCCTTTGAGGCCGGCGGTGAGAGGACGGCCCAGGGTTTTGCCGTTCTGCCGGGCATGAGCGAGACCAGCACGAACGCGCTCCCGAAGCACTTCGCGTTCGAACTCTGCGAAGACGGCGAGCATGGCGGCCATGGCGCGGCCTGCGGGCGTGGTCAGGTCGAGAGCCTCGGTCAGCGAGACGAAGCCGACGCCGAGATGTTCCAGTTCCTGCAGCGTGGCCAGCAGATCGGTCACCGATCGGCCCCAGCGATCGAGTCGCCAGACCAGAACCACATCGATTTCCCGGCGTCGCGCAGCGTCGATCAGCGTCTCCCGCATCTGCCGCTGCGAGGCTCCGGAGCCCACCTCCTTCACCTGCAGCACGATGGACCAGCCACGCCGCGCGGCGTACTCGCGCATCGCGCGATTCTGCATGGGAAGGGTCTGCTGATCGTGCGTCGAGACGCGGGCATAGAGACCGGCGCGCAGCGCAGTTCTGGTCCGTTTGCCGGGGTGGCCGAAAACCCTTCGCGATTCGCTCTGTGCGGAAGCCTGTTTGGCGGGCATTTTCCGCTGCCTGCTGATCATGGCCGCAGATTATCCGTTTCGGCCATGCCGAGCCATGATAGCGCGTCAGGGCTCAGCGATGCGGCTGCGATAGTTCCACGGCATCCACTTCGCCGGATTGCGCGCCAGATCTTCCGCATGGCGCTGTAACTCGGTCAGGTAGTCGAACGGGTTGGCGCCGTTCAGCTCGCAGCTGTGGATCAGGCTCATGTAGAGATCGCCCACCTGCGCTCCGTTCAGCGTTTTGAAGAACAGCGAGTTTTTCCGGTGAAGGATCGCTCGCTTCAGCGATCTCTCGCAGAGGTTGTTATCGAGCGGAGCGCCCGCGGTACGCAGGAACAGGGTCAGGGCCTTCCAGTGTCGCAACATATATTGGATCGCCTTGCCCAGTCCGGAGTTCGGCTCCGTCCGGCGGCTGTCCAGCTGCGCCTGCATCCAGCCGTGCAGCTTATCCATCACCGGACGGCTGTGCTGCTGGTGGAAGCGCAGCCGCTCTTCCGGTGACATCTTCTGCTCCCGCGCCATGGCGTCGTTGCGATACACCGCACCCAGCGACTCGAGCACATGCCGGCACTCCTCGGGGAAGTTCGTCAGCACCTCGACGAACTGCCGCCGCCCGTGCGCCAGGCAGTTGGCGATCATCTCCTCCACGTCCGCGCTGAGCTTCGGCGCGTTCCGCGCCAGCGCATCCGACATCCGGATCGGCGCAGCCAGCCCTGCCGCGCGGTGCTTCAGCACCGTAGTCAGGTTCTCGCCCGCGTGTTTTGCTCCGCTGAAGAACAGTGCGATTTTCCAGCCCGGCGCCGTGGACACGATGCCGCTGGTGAAGACTCCGGTCCTGTCATCTGCCGGTTCCCGGGCCAGATGCAGCACCCGCACGCTGGTGTCGTCGTTATGCAGCACGTCGCCCTGCGCCGCCTGCCGGATCAGCTCCTCCCACGCCGGCCGTATTAACTCCGCTGCTTCCTCGACGATCTCCCACTGCGTCGCCGACGGCAGCGGGATACCCAGACTCTGTTCGAGATGTTCCAGACGGTAGAACGGCATGCCGCTGCCGTACTTCAGCTGCGCGATCATCGCCGCCGCCGTGTCTTCGTACTTCTCCTCACCCACTCCTTCCGGTGTCTGTGCAGTGAACACCTCCCCGCACAGATTGCAGCGCAGCCGCTCCAGCTCATACACCGTCGCCGTCAGCGGAGCCTGCCCCGCGATCCGCACCAGCACACGCGGATCCTGCTGCGCATAAACTCGCCCCTTTTCGCAACCCGGACAGCGATCGCCAACCGTCAGCTGCCCATGCGACACTTCCACGCGCGTGGCGCCGCTGTACGCATCGACTCCGTTGCGCCCGTGTCCGGGCTTCTTCGGCTTCTTCTTTTCCTCTGGTGCTGGCTTCGACTCGTCGCTGAGCCCCGCCCGCTCCAGCACTTCCCGCGTCTTCTCTGTCACCAGCGGGAACAGCAGCTTGCGCAGATCGCGGATCGTGGTGTCCTTGTCGGCGATCAGTTCGGTGAGAAGCTCAAGCCCTTCCACCACAGCCTTCAGCTTGCGGAAGTCTTCTTCCGGCAGCGACGGCCGTACACGCTCCAGCAGCGACTCCAGATCCTCGCGTGAGATATCCAGCACTTCCGCCGCGGGCTTCGTCACGGACCCAGGTTCGCTCAGGTCGATTCAAAACGCCAGGACATTTTCAGAGCCGTATCTGCGCGGATGCCGCACTGCCCACCGGCCGCCATACCGGCGCTGCTCGCACTCGTGATGCATCGCCGGCGGCCAGCAGTAACTGCGCCTGCCATGCTTCCAGCCGCCGCGCCGCCAGGCCATCGCTATCCGGCCACCAGCCGAACCTGCCCTTCGACAGCCGCTTGATCAGCAGCCAGTACCCCTGCCCGTCATAAGTAAGAACGCGGACCGTGCTGCCTCTCCGGCTTCTGAAGATGAACACGCAGCCCGAGAACGGGTCTTCGGCCAGCTTCTCCTGGCACAGCCGCGCCAGCGAGTCGATCCCCTTGCGTCCGTCCACCGGCTCGATCGCCACCAGCACCCGCATCTGCGGCGTGATCTGGATCATCCCGCTACTTCACGCCACGCTCGCAGCAGCGCACCCCAGTCCGGCGCCGTCGCGCTCTTCCACTGCACCCGCATCCGCGGCTGTGGCGAACTCTCGAACTCGATGACATACTCATCTGTTCCTGAGCTGACGCCACCGACCAGTTCCACGAAGCTGGCTGGCGATGGCTGCTGATGCGGCGTTGAACCTCCGCTCAACCGCTTCTTCAGCGCGTTGTAATCCAGCCGCAGTGTGTGCGCCACCACGTTCGCTCCGTGCTGCCGCGCCTGTTCCACCGCTGCCTGCCACAGCGTCGCCGGCAACTTCGCCCGCCCAGTGCGAGTACTCCTGAACTGCTCAAACTGACGCTCTAACTGAAGAACCGAATCCGGAACAGCAGCCTTCCTCGATCTCATCCTCAGCCGCCCCTTCAGCGGCTAACTCAACCTACCAGCCCGCCGCGCGCAAATCATGCACCCTTGCCGAAAGGACACGATGGACCTATTCGGCGAGAACCGTGGAGGATGGGCGCATACAAGCGTCAAGACCCAGCAGCCGCCAGACCCGCTTTCGCAGTGGAAGGACGTAAACTTTCTTCTCGGCGGTCTCAAGGACCTTGACGAAAGGGTGAGCAAGCTCTAACCCTTCTGGCGGTCGTTGGCGCAGGTTCCTTGCATGTTTCCAGAATGGCAGGGTGCCCCATCCTTGTCGCTCGTGTTGTTTGAGCGACAGGGTGGGGTCCGGTGACCCTCATCACTGTCCCCCATCCGTTCCGTCGAGAATCCTGTTTTCATGCCGAGTCGGCTCGCGCGATATCAGGAAAATGGCGACCTGCATTTCATCACCTTCAGTTGTTATCAGCGGAAACCGCTCCTGGCGGA
>JAICMT010000197.1 GCA_025929125.1 Acidobacteriaceae bacterium
TGCGCAGTAGAAGAGCTGCTGATGAGGCGAGCCGAATCGCCGCACATCGATGACCAGGGGCAAACCGCGTTGCAGCGAGAGTTCGCGAAGCGTAGTGCCGAGCCGCCATGTAATCTCCGGGGAGAACTCCGGCAGCACAAGCTCCGCCTCCTGTCGAATCAGCACAGCGATGTCATCCTGAACGGACATGGGTAAGCTACTCCTCAGGTCAAATCAGCATACCCGGTCGCGAAGCCGGCGTTGCTAACTCTGAATGCCGAGCCCGATGGAGCGCATCAGCTCGAGGGCGTTGCTGGTCTGCACGATGCCCGGTTTCAGCTTGTAGTCGAATACCAGACGGCCCGCCTCGAGCTGGTCTTCGAAATGGGAGTTGATGGCGCGGCTCTCCATGGCATCGGGAATTGCGGTCAGGGCGAGGTCGTGCGTGCTGACGATGCCGATCGCGCCGGCATCGACCAGAGTCCGGACGACGAAGCGCGTTCCTTCCAGACGATCGTGCGAGTTGGTCCCGGAGAGCAGTTCGTCCAGCAGGAAGAGGACTGGAAGGGGTCCCCGGGTCAGGTCGACGATGCGCTTGATGCGCTGGATTTCGGCGTAAAAGCGCGAGACTCCGCCGGAGAGGGAGTCGAGGATGCAGATGGAGGCGCCCACGGCGAGCGGAGAAAGCCGCAGCCGGGTAGCGCGCACCGGCGCACCACACTGCGCCAGGACCGCATTCACGCCAAGGCTGCGGATGAAGGTGCTCTTGCCGGCCATATTGGGTCCGCTGAGCAGGATGAGCTGTAGTCCCTCGCCAAATTTCACGTCATTGCGCACCGCGGTTGAGCTGGGTAACAGCGGATGAGCGAGACCTTCGGCGACGAAGAGCGGGCCGCCCGAGGCGAACTCGGGCAGAACGTCCTGCGGGTGCTCATACGCGTAGCCCGAGAGCGCCGTGATGGCTTCCAGCTGTCCGGCGGCTGCGATCCACGCGCGAATTCCGGGGCCATATTGCTGCTGCCACCGTTCCGCGGCAAACACGACCTGCGCGCCCCAGAAGGTGAAGAGATCGAAGAACCGGGCGATCTGGTTTCGGTTGGACTCCAGATACTGCGCCAGCCGCGCAAGACGGCCGATGGCTTGCGCTGCGGTCATGCCATCGCGCTTCAGGCCAGTCTGCAGCTCAAGGAGCCAGGGCGCGGTGAAAGGTTCGCGTTCGAGGCGGGAGAGCAGGCTTGCGAGCAGATTCAGGTCGGCGGCGGCAGCTTCCAGGGCCCCGGTTGCCTCTTCCGTACGAGAGTGGATGCGGTGGGCCCAGGCGAGGTTCAGGACGGAAACAGCAAGAGCAAACGCTCCCAGGTGCCAGATTGCCCAACCCGCGAGGCTGACGATCCAGAGGAGGCAAAGCGCTCGGGTGACGGCGCGGGTGCGGATCGAAGCGAACTGAGGGCGGCCCTCTCCCCAGGCGGACAGGGCTTCGGGATGGGTACCGAGGCGGAGATCTTCGCCCAGCGTGGAGAGCTGCTCGCGGAAATCGACTCTGTCCTTGAGGTCCAGGACGGCCTGCTGCCGGGCCTCCACTTCGTCGATCGGGGCGGGACCGAGCAGCCAGTCGGCGAGCGTCTGTTCGCCGCCGCGGGTCCGAACCGTGCAGAGGAGTTCGAACAGAGAACCGGAGCCGAAGATGTCCAGATCGCGTGCGTAGGGGTGGGATGGGTCGAGGAAGCGCTCCCCGGTCTCTCCGGTTCCGGCCCAGCGGTTCTGAAGCCGGGCTAGGCCCCTTTCGTAGAACGTGATGGTTCGCTGCCGGGCGCGTATGGCGCGGAGCGTCCTTTCATGCAGGACGGCAAGCCAGAGGAAAGCAGCGAGCGGGACCAACAGCGCTCGAAGCACAGCCATGTGACGGAAGAAGATCGCTGCAAGCAGGACGGTTCCCAGCAGGAGCGCAAATTTGGAGAATCCGAACCGCAGGTCCCGCTTGCGATCCAAAGCCTGAGCCTGGTGGAGACGCTCCAGCCGGGTGGAGTATTCGGTTTCCGGCGAGGCAGCTTCGGGGTCGGTCGGGTGTGGGATGATCGGGCTCCAGGGATTCCGGTGTTAACACTAGCGCACGCCGCAAAGGGCCCTTCGAACTGCAGAAGGCCGGCCGGGACCGGCGGCTCCGGGACCCTGCATCGTTTTCTTGACACGGCGGGGTGCTTACGCGATGCTTAGAGGGCTGGGCCCAGGCATCTCTGGGTCCGCCGCGGCCTGCTTTGAGCGCGGCAGGGCTGCACTCGGCTTCGTTTTTGGCCGTACTGCCGCACACCGTTCCCCGACATTGACTCCCAGGCGTTTGTCTTCAAGCGGCTCCGGGGTGTACTCCGGCGGACCGGCAATGCGCGGCGACGTCCTCGAGGCCGGATACAGCCTGTCCAGAGGCCAGGACGGGCAGCTCCGGACGGAATGCGTCCCGGGATTGGGAGGAAAGTTTGGGTAGCTCCGCACAGTTATTTCTATTGCCGGTCTTCCTGGTGCTGATGTATGTGGTCATGATTGTGCCTAACCAGCGCAAGCAGAAGAAGTGGCAGGAGATGCTGACCAAGCTCAAGAGCGGCGATCGTGTGACCACCAACGGCGGCATTCGGGGGACCATCACCTCCGTGAAAGACGACGTCGTGCAACTGCGCGTACCGCCGGACAACATCAAGCTGGAGTTCGCCAAGAGCGCGATTGCCAGCGTCACCACGCCCGACGAGGGCTAGATCCACCCTGGGTTCCGAAGTTTGCCGGTTTCAATCCGCCGGCTGGAGCAGAAGGCCGCGCGAGATTTTTTGAAGAGGGGTAAATGTCGGGAAAGCGCTTCGCGCTTCCGGCGAGAATCATGGGCAAGAATCTGAAGGGCAAGACAGCATTCATCGTCGCGATCCTGGTCATCTTTGTCTACGGGATCTTCGGGATACCGCATGGCGTCAGCGGCACGGCGCTCAAAGATGCGCTGCTGCAGCGCATTCACCTGGGGCTCGACCTCAAGGGCGGCGTTCACCTGGTCTACAAGGTGCACGTCGAGGAGGCCATCAACACCACCTCCGACCGCGACGTGCAACGCATCCAGCAGGACCTCGCCACGGCTGGCGTCACCGGCGTCACGGTTCATAAGCAGGACCCGGTTGCGCATCCGGACACCATTACGGTGAGCGGCTTCTCTCCTGATAAGGGCAGCGACGTCCGCGGCGTGCTCACCGGAAACGCCTACTCGCAATATGACGTGAGCACCAACTCCGACGGCTCCATCGGCATGAAGATGAAGCCCTCGGCCATCCGCGATCTTGAGACGGAGACGTTGCAGCACTCGGTCGAAACCGTCACCGACCGCGTCAATACCCTCGGCGTCAGCGAGGCCAATGTGGCTCCCTACGGCTTGGGTGAGAACGAGCTGCTCGTGGAGCTGCCCGGCATCTCCGACCCCGCCAAGGTCGAGGACGCCATCAAGTCCACCTCCAAGCTGGCCATCTACCCGGTTGTAAGCGGGCCCTACCCGGACGAGCAGTCCGCGATGACCGCGCTCAATAATGTGCTTCCGCCCGACGAATGGCTGGCCCACGGTGAGGCGACGCCCAACGCACCGGATCAGGTCTTCGTGCTGCAGCGCGCCAGCGTGGTGGAAGGCACGGACTTCCGCGACGCGCAGCCATCCACCGACCAGAACGGCCGGCCCAACATGCACTTTACGCTGACCACCGATGCAGGCGAGCGCTTCTACAAGTACACCTCCGCCCACTCCAAGGACAGCTCCGACCCCGGGTCGATGGCCATTGTGCTGGGCAACCGGGTCAAGGAAGTCGCATCGATCCTCTCCGGCATCCGCGATCAGGGCGAAATCTCCGGCAGCTTCTCGCAGTCTGAGGTGAAAGGGCTCTCGCTGATGCTGCGGACCGGTGCGCTGCCCGCTACGCTTTCGGTGATTGAGACTCGGACGGTCGGGGCAAGCCTGGGCGAGCAGTCGATCCACCAGGGCGTCACGGCGGCAATCGCCGGCATGCTCGCGGTCATGATCTTCATGCTCATCTACTACCGCGGAGCAGGTATCAACGCGGATCTCGCGCTCTTCCTGAACCTGGTGATCCTGCTCGGGTTCATGGGATTCGTGGGCGGCACGCTGACATTGCCCGGCATCGCTGGCGTCATCCTGACCATCGGCATGGGCGTGGACTCGAACGTGCTCATCTTCGAGCGTATTCGCGAGGAGCTGCGCGCGGGTAAGACCGCGGGCTCCGCCGTGCAACAAGGATTTGCGCATGCCTGGATCACAATTGTGGATACCCACGTGACCACCATCGTCTCCGCCGGCATCCTGTTCCTGTTTGGAACCGGGCCGGTGAAGGGATTCGCGCTGACCCTGACCTTTGGTCTGTTGGCCAACCTGTTTACCGCCGTGTTCGTGTCGCGGGTCATCTTTGACGCGCTGCTGGCGCGCAAGCAGCGGGATGCGGCGCTCTCGATTTAGCACGGTCATCTGAGGACCGGGAACCAAGAACTGCAGCAGCAAGAGCTAGAAGCGAAAA
>JAICMT010000102.1 GCA_025929125.1 Acidobacteriaceae bacterium
AGACCCGCAACCGGCGTCGTCGCCAACGAGCCTCAGATCGAAAGCGTCTCCTTCATGGAGCGCGTCCCATTTCTGCCCGACCAGATCTCCGACTGGATGTACCTGGAGCACGGCCGGCTGATGGGCGGATTCACCACACGGGTCCTGCTGCGCGCTTCCAAACGCGGCGGCCTGCTCGACCTGCTCACCAGCCCGAGAAAAATGTAACGTCTCTCACTACATTCATTGGGGTCCACCGTGGGCGCGTTCTGGGCGCATACGAGAGCTTCGGCAAGGGCGGATTACCCGCTCACACTCCCTCAGTTGCCCTTCTTCCTGATCTCGCCCAACGGCGTGTCAAGCGTGCCATCGTTGTTGATGTCCATCGGCATATCCTGGTTCGACGCGCCCGGTTTATGCAGGATAACTTTGCTGCCGTTGGTCCAGCACTCCAGCACCTCACCCTGGCCGCTCGGATCCGTCACCGTCGCCTTGCCTGAGTTGAAGATGACAGTAAACATCCCAAATCCGCCGCCCGCGCTCGAGTAACGCCCCTGCAGCTTGCTACCACACGGAGTCATTCCCGGTGCCGGCGGCTGCCCGCCCTTCGCCACAGCAGGAGCCTTCGCCTCACCCACAAAGCGCAACTGGCTCGCATTCGCCCAGGCCTCTCGGTTCCCCGCCAGCTTGACCTGGTAGTCGCTGCCCATCGTGGTGATGATCTCGCCATCCACCCACTGACCCTGAACGTTCACCTTCACGCGGTCATGCAGTTGATAGTGCCCATTCGTTCTGTCCTGCGATGTCTGGGGCCCGGTCCCGCGCACTTCGTCCGGATAGCTCTTCCACGCATCGCCCGCCCCTGAGTGCACGAAGTAGGAGTTCCCATTGACCCTGGTCACCGTCCCTTCGATCCAGCCCCATGGGCTGCTGATCTGAACGCGGTCGCCCACTTTAAACGAGCTCTGCGCCGGAGCAGCGGTGCTCCACGCAAAAGCCAGCAGCAAAACTGAAATTGGAGAGAAGGGGCCCAGGCGCATAAAGTACCTCCCGGTCAGAATGGATGAAGAACGTCCATTCTGCTCCAACGCTGCCCGTCAGGCAAATAGTATGCGCTTTTTTCTGCAGTATACGGGACTAGAACGCCCAGGGCAGCCCATTCGAACGCCCCTCCGCTGAGCTACTGCAGAATCGCCGTGCCCGGCAGGCTCGCCGCAATCCTCGCCTGCCACTCCGCCGGCCCGGTCTGATGCACGCTGGTGCCCTTGGAATCCACTGCCACAGTCACCGGCATGTCGGAGACGTCGAATTCATAAATGGCCTCCATGCCGAGGTCGTCGAAAGCTAGCACCTTCGAGCTTTTGATCGCCTTCGACACCAGGTAAGCCGCGCCGCCGACAGCCATCAGATACACCGCCTCAAACTCACGGATGGCCTCAATGGCAACCGGCCCGCGCTCCGCCTTGCCGATCATTCCCAGCAGACCAGTCTCAGCCAGCATCTGCCGTGTGAACTTATCCATCCGGGTCGCTGTCGTCGGACCTGCTGGTCCCACGGCCTCATCGCACACCGCCTCCACCGGGCCGACGTAGTAGATGAAGCGGTTTCGGAAGTCGACTGGTAGCTTCTCCCCGCGCTTCAGCATGTCTGTTAGCCGCTTGTGCGCCGCGTCCCGCCCGGTCAGCAGCTTGCCCGAGAGCAGGATCACCTCGCCTGGCTTCCAGGTCTTCACATCCTCGGGCGTCACGGTGTTCAGATCCACCTTCCGCGCATTCTGCGGCGCATAGGAGAGCTTCGGCCACGCCTCCAGCGACGGGGGGTCCACCGCCACCGGGCCACTTCCATCCAGATGGATATGCAGGTGCCGGGTGGCCGCACAGTTCGGAATCATGGCTACCGGAAGATTGGCGGCATGGGTTGGAAAATCCAGGATCTTGATGTCCAGCACCGTCGTCAGGCCGCCCAGCCCCTGTGCTCCGATTCCGAGTTCGTTCACCTTGCGGTACAGCTCGATCCGCAGCTCCTCCAGCTTGTTCTGGGGCCCGCGCTGCAGCAGCTCATGCATATTGATCGGCTCCATCAGCGATTCCTTCGCCAGTGTCATTGCCTTCTCCGCCGTTCCGCCAATCCCGATCCCAAGCATGCCCGGCGGACACCAGCCGGCGCCCATGGTAGGGACGGTCTTCAGCACCCACTCCACAATGGAGTCCGACGGGTTCAGCATGGCGAACTTCGATTTCGCCTCCGATCCACCGCCCTTACTCGCCACCGTAATGTCGACTGCTGCGCCCTCCACCAACTCCACCACCACCATGGCCGGTGTATTGTCGCGTGTGTTTTTGCGAGTGAACGCCGGGTCCGCCAGCACGGAGGCCCGCAGCACGTTCTCCGGATTCAGCCACGCCTCGCGCACCCCCTGGTCGATCATTTGCTGCATCGTCAACATGCCGTGCTTGCTGGAAGGAGCCCACGCGACCTCCATCCCCACCTTCACAAACGCAGTCACGATTCCCGTGTCCTGGCAGATCGGCCGATGACCTTCCGCGCACATCCGGGAGTTGATCAAAATCTGCGCAATCGCATCTTTCGCCGCAGAAGACTGCTCCAGCTCATACGCGCGCGCCAGGTTCGTGATGTAGTCCACCGGGTGATAAAAGCTGATGTACTGCAGCGCATCCGCTACCGAGCGGATCACATCGTCTTGCTGAATCGTCGTCATGGAGAAATGGCCCTGCTTCCATTTTAGGCGCGGGGCCAAATCCCTGTCCTGCGTAAGCCCCCGGCAAGAGCCGTTATACTGGCACCGGCTTCAGCATGGAAGAGCAGCCGAATCCAAACCGGACAGTTTACGATTTCATCGAGCGTGAACTGGACAGCGTTCCGCATCTGGAAGCTTTGCTCCTGCTGTGGAATAACCCATCGAGGGCCTGGACGGTCCCCGAGATGGGCCAGGCCCTCTATGTCAATGATGGCTTCGCCCGGGACATCCTGAACAACCTCGCGCGCCGCCACCTTGCCACCCGAAAAGACCCCGAGCTCTTCGGATACAACGGCTCCCCCGAACTCGATCCCATCGTCGCTGCGCTCGACACCGAGTACCGCCGCGACCTTATCCGCATCTCTCGCTTTATCCACTCCAAAGCTTCGCCAGGCGTGCGCGAGTTCGCCGATGCATTCCGATTCAAGAAGGACCGCGAATGACATGAGATCTCTCGTCTACATCCTCAACTCCATCACTTTCGCCGCCTGCTCCACCCTCCTCGGCCGAGCCTATTGGCGCGTACGCCAGCGACTGCTGCTGTGGAGCGCTCTCTGTTTCGCCGGTCTCGCAATTTCCAACTTCCTCGTCTTCGTGGACTTTGTCCTACTGCCCACCCGAGATTTATACGTGCTGCGCCTCGCGACCGCAGCTGTCGCCATGTTGCTGCTCATGTTCGGTCTCATCTGGGAGGGAGAATGATTGGATTGGCGGAAGGTTTCCTGCTCGGCATTATCTCCACCTGCTCCGTGCTCGCGGGCCTGTTCTTCCTCAAGTTTTGGCGCCGGACCCGCGATGGCCTCTTCCTCGCTTTTGGCATCGCCTTTCTGGTTGAGGGCGTCAACCGCGCCGTTATCCTGGACCTACCCGAACCCAGTCTCGGTCACCCCTTCACCTACGTCGTTCGCCTGCTCGCGTCGCTCATCATCCTCGCAGGTATCCTGCACAAGAACTATCTTTCCGCTCGCCGATAACCTGCCTTTACGCCTCCGGCCCTCCCCCCGCCGTCTAACTCAACTGAGGCCCGCATGCCTGACACCCGCACCGAAAAAGACTCCCTCGGCGATATTCAGGTCCCAGCCGCCGCTCTCTATGGCGCGCAGACCGCCCGCGCCGTTCAGAATTTCCCCATCAGCGGGCTCCGCGCTCACCCCGCGCTTGTCCGCGCCATCGGCATGGTCAAGCGAGCCGCCGCCGAGGCCAACGGCCACCTCGGCGGAATCACGCCGGAGCGCGCTCAGGCCATCGGCCGCGCCGCACAGGAGGTCATCGACGGTGCACTCACCCCGCACTTCGTCGTGGACGTTTTCCAGGCCGGCGCTGGTGTCAGCTTTCACATGAATGCCAATGAGGTCATTGCCAACCGCGCCAACCAACTCCTCGCCGAAGCCGCCAGCGCTAATGCAGACCCCAGCGCCGCCCTCGGCAGGTACGAGCACGTGCACCCTAACGATCACGTCAACTTCGGTCAATCCACCAATGACGTCTTCCCCACGGCGATGCGCCTCGCCACCCTGCTCGCGCTTGAAGACCTTTACCCGGTCCTCGACTCACTCTCCATGGCCTTTTCCCGCAAGGGAAGCCAGTTCGATCGCGTCCTAAAATCCGGCCGCACGCACATGCAGGACGCCGTGCCCATCCGGCTCGGCCAGGAGTTCTGCGCCTACTCTATCGCCATCCGCCGCGCCCGCAACCGTATCCGCCGCACCGCCGACGGCCTGCGCGAGCTCGGCCTCGGAGGTTCCGCGGTCGGCACCGGAATCAACACCCGACCCGGCTACCGCACTGCCGTCATCCAAAACCTTGCCCGCATCTCCGGCCAGCGCCTCACCCCAGCTGAGGACATGCGCTGGGCCATGCAATCCTGCGGGCCCGTTGCCGACATCAGCGCCGCCCTCCGCAACCTCGCGTTGGAAATTATCCGCATCTCGAACGACCTCCGCTTGCTCTCCTCAGGTCCCAACACTGGGTTCAACGAGATCCATCTCCCCGCGCTCCAGCCCGGCTCGTCCATCATGCCCGGCAAAGTCAACCCTGTTCTTCCCGAGCTCGCCGCCATGGTCTGCTTCCAGGTCATCGGCAACGACACCGCTCTCGCCCTCGCCGTCCAGGCCGGTCAACTGGAGCTCAACGTGATGATGCCTGCCATGGCTTACTCGATCCTGCAGTCCATCACGATCCTGACCAACACCCTGCGCCAGCTTGATCAGCATTGCGTCCGCGGCATCCAGGCCAACCAGGCCCGCTGCGAGTTCTACGCCCACTCCACCGTCGCACTCGCGACCGCACTCAACCCCTACATCGGATACGCCCGCGCCGCCGAAATTGCCAAGCAATCGATCGCCACCGGCCGGAGCATCGTCGACCTAGTTCGCGAGCAAAACCTGCTCACCGAAGCGCAACTCAGCGAAGTCCTCGATCCCACCCGGATGACCGGGGAGTAGAAATCGCGAGTGTGCGACTAACGGTTAGCGCAGCACTCCATCATGTATTGGAACTTGAAATCCTCACGCCAGCACAACCCCGTCTCAAAGCGCCGGGCGCACCCTCACGAATGGGCAGGTTGAAGCGCGTGCGCCTCGTCGGCACGCAATTCCGGAAATTCCGGCTCGCGAAGCTGATGGCAGAGTTCCCCGATGTCCACAGGCCGGCCGAAGAGCCACCCCTGGGCAAATTGCACTCCGCGTTCTCGCAGGAAGCTGCACTGCGCCTCGGTTTCCACTCCTTCGGCGACGATGTCGAGGCCCAGAGAGTGAGCCATCTCGATGATGAGAGTGACCACCTCACGGGTGGCGCTATCGGTGCCGATCGACTCCACGAAGGTCTTATCAATCTTCAGCGTGTCGAGATCGAGCTTCTGAATGCATGACAGGCTCGAATACCCAGTCCCAAAGTCATCGATCGCGATATGGAACCCAACCCGCCTGATTCCCGAGATAACGGCTCGAGTACGCGGATCCTGCAAGAAGCTATGTTCGGTCGCCTCTACGACGATGTTGTCCGCGCGGGCTCCGCTGTCGCTCACAAGCTTGTTCAACGCCGCGATTGTCGCCTCTGACCTCAGATCGCTCGCCGTAAGATTAATCGCAACGTGGAAATTCGGGTGGATCTCAAGAAACCGGGGCAGATCCCGCGCTACTTGCCGCAGCACACTCTTTGTGATCAGTGGGCCTAATCCGCTCTCCTCCGCCAAGGGGATAAAGCTTCCCGGACTGATCACGGTGTCCTCCCGGCTCCATCGGACCAGCGCCTCGGCGCCCACGCACCGGTTCGTTGCAAGCTCAATGACTGGCTGATACTGCACAAAAAAATCATTTCGCTTTGCCGCGGCCCGCAGTAGCGCCGGAATCGAGGATTGTGTTCGAGCTACGTACATAGCCGCCATGCCCAGGCAAAA
>JAICMT010000016.1 GCA_025929125.1 Acidobacteriaceae bacterium
GATCGCCACGCCAGCAGCGGCCCGATGCCGGTCAGGAACAGCAGAAAGAGTCCGATCGGAATATTCACCCGGTTATAAAACGGAGCTCCGACCGTCACCTTCGATCCCTGCACATATTCGCTCAACACCGGAAACAGCGTGCCCCACAGCACCGTAAAGCAAGCGGCGAGCAGGATCATGTTATTGAACAGGAAGCTGGATTCCCGGCTCACCAGTGACTCCAGCTTGTTTTCTGATCGCAAATGGTCGCGGTGGAGGAAAAAGACGAACAGGCAAACGGCAAACGCGATCAGGATGAAGCTATAGAACCAGGAGCCAATATTCGACTGCGCGAACGCATGCACCGAACTCACCACGCCCGATCGCGTCAGCAGAGTGCCCAGAATCGTCAGCAGGAACGTTGAGAAGATCAGCCAGACGTTCCAGTTCTTCATCATTCCGCGCTTCTCCTGCATCATCACAGAGTGCAGAAAAGCGGTGCCGGTAAGCCAGGGCATGAGCGAGGCGTTCTCTACCGGATCCCATCCCCAGTAGCCTCCCCACCCCAGCACTGAATAGGCCCAGTGCGCACCCATGAAGATGCCGACCGTCAGGAACAGCCAGGTCACCATCGTCCATCGGCGCGTGATGTGGATCCACTTTTCGCCCGGGTAGCGCATCATCAGCGCTCCCAGCGCGAACGCAAACGGCACCGAAAACCCCACGTAGCCCAGGTAAAGCATCGGCGGATGCATCACCATCTCCGGATACTGCAGCAGCGGATTCAGTCCCGCGCCGTCCTGCGGTACTGGACCGGGGTGCAGCGAGAACGGCGGTGCCCCTACCACCAGCAGCAGCACGAAGAACAGCTGGATTCCGGCAAGAATCGTTGACGCGAACGCACTCAGCCGGACATCCACCCTGTGCCGAAGCCGCAGCACGAAACCATAGGCGCTTAGCAGAAACGCCCACAGCAGCAGCGAGCCCTCCTGACCGCTCCACAGCGCCGCAAACTTGTACGCCGGGTTCAGTGCAATGTTCGAGTGGGCACGAATGTACTCGACCGAGAAATCGTTGGTGAACGCGGCCCAGACCAGCGCAAACGCGGCGCAGCACATGGCCGCAAAGCTGGCCATTCCGGCTCGCCGGGCGGTCTCTCCCAGCCGGTTCCACGCGGCCTCTGGAATACGAGTCGTACGCTGGCCGCCGGCCGTCGCTCCCCAGAGCGAGACCCCGCCGAAAATCAGATTGTATGCAGTAAGGACGAGAGCCAGCAGCAGGCTGAAACTCCCGAATTGAGGCATGGGATGGACTGGCATCGCACCCTCATTCTCTCAGAAATGCGGGTTCTAATGCTGGCCGCTGCCTTCCCGGCTAAATCCGGAGAATCGCAGCGCCAGATCCAACAGCTGCCCAAAAGTGAAGGAACCAGTCCGACCGGTTAATTTTTGCGGACCTAGGCCGCGCCCTGACGTTCTATATCCAGAACCGTACGCAAATTCGCAAGCAGCTGGTCCGGCGGCAAGGGCTTCAAAAGAAAGAGCACGTTCAGCCCCTCATACTCGTCCTCTGCCTCTTCCAGCCCGCTGATCACCACGACGGGAAGCGAGGGATGGATCTTGCGTAACTCGCGAACAAACTCCGCGCCATTCATTCCCGGCATCAGGTGATCCGTGATCACCACCCCAATGGAGTTGGCACTGTCCTCTTTTCGCAGCACCTCCAGGGCCTTTAATGGGTTCAGCGCCGCCTGTACCGAGTAGCCGGCACGCTTGAGGATCGTCTGGCGAGTGGCTGCCTGGATCGCATTGTCATCGACCAGCAGTACTGTACTACCAAAGGGTACCGTTGTAGGAGTCATCCGTGAGTTCATCGCAATCAGCGGCTAAGCTGTTCCATTCCGCAGGTTTACCGAAGATTCGGCTCGGCCGCTCGTGTCCTGTTTCTGCTTTGCATTTCGTATGATGCCCAAACCACAGCCGGCGGTTTTCTGCTGGACTGCTTTCCCAAGACCTTTTCCAGTTGCCCGCAAATTCTATCCGGATTGTCCCGAATTGCAAGTGCCCGCAAAGGTGCATTCGTCAACCGGCCGCAGTTCGCGACTCTCTCGCAGCTGTTTCAGGCAAGCGCACATTGGCAATGGCGCCTTCATGTGGCTGATGGCGGGAACTTTTGCCACGATGCTACATTCGCGGATCCGCGTCATTTTCACCAATCGTATTCGCCTAAAGTTGCAGAGAAACATGGGAGTTACGTTGATACCTTATTACCTGGAGCGGACCACATGGGGCTCGACATCCGAATTCCTCTCGGCCTGGTCTTCCAGATCCTTGGAGGAATCATGGCGCTCTTTGGCCTGTTCACGCGCGAAGACGTGGCCCTTTACGAGAAGTCCCTGGGCCTCAACCTGAATCTGGTTTGGGGAGCCGTCATATTCCTCTTCGGTGCCGTCATGTTCTTCATGGGCCGACGGCAGAAATGGCAGCATGACCCCTTCAACCCTGAACCATGGGAGACACAGGCCGCAATCAAGCCACGTCACTGACCTATGCATATCGAATATCGCATCAGCGAGGCGGATTACCGGAGCGCAGCCGAACTGGCCATGCGCAAGCGCTCCAACGCGTCTTCGCTTGAGTATTTCCTGCCCTACATGTTCTCCATCGTCTGGGTCGCCGCAGCGCTGATCACCGGAGCGGCGGACAACGGCTTCTCCGACTCCGCCGACCTCATCTTCGTCTTCGGAGCCGTTCCTGTGCTGATCGGGCTGCTCTGGCGCCGCCGCAAAGCCTTCATCGGCGACTATTCCCGCACGTCGGTCCTCCACCCGCTACAGATCCTCAACCTCGATACCAACGGCATCACCCGGGGACAGGGCAAAGAGGCCATCAAAGCGCCTTGGACCTTCTACACTAAATTCGCCGAAAACAATCGCGTCTTCATCCTGTATCAGGAGGGCAGCCATCACTTCCTGCCCATCGTCAAATCGCACCTCACGGTGCTGCAGATTGACGAACTGCGAGCGCTCTTGACCGCACGCATCGCGCACTAGCGGCTCACGGCCCGGTCCAGCCCACATACAGCTGCTCTGCGGCCCTCAGCCCGGTCGCTCCATACGGTCCGATGCCAACCAGGTAAATCGCCCAGGCCAGGAAGGCGGGGCTCATCGCCCATCTGCGCAGATACTCTCGTGCGGGGCTGCCCTCGCCCTCCGTCCAGCAGAGATACAGCACAAACAATGTTGCGTCGATCCCCGCAGCGCCCATCCATCGCGAGGTATCGTGCCCCAGCGCGCACAGCAGCAGGGGAGAGGCAAAGAGCAGCAGTGTCGCAATCCTTTGACCTCGACCTGCGCCCGTCTGCTCCAGCGTTCCCTGGATCAGCTGTGCCAGCAGCCACAGATAAGGCACGGTGAGCAAGACCGTCAGCGCCAGAATCTTCAACACATCCGCCGAGTAGAGCCGCTGCACGAGAGCTTCCTGTTGCGCGAAGCTTGAGGCCATCACGTCATACACCTGCCGCTGGATTCCGACGTTAGTCCGTGATTGTGCCTCCGCCCATATCGTGTCCGGCGAGACGTTCAAGGTGCCCCAGTGCATCACGCAGACGAAAGCCGCTGCGAACACCGCCACATGCAGCGCAGCCGCGGCCCAGTGCAGTCGTCCGCGCAAGACACGCTGCAGCAGCACCGCAGCGATCAACGGATAAAACATTAGGCAGAAGGCCTCATGGCTCAGCAGCGCAAGGCAGCACACCGCACAACTCGCTGCCACGCCGAGTGCGCTCGGCGCTCGCGCCAGCAGCCACAGGCTCGCGATCAGCAGGATATATAGCGTGACATCCGGCTGCGCGAACAGATATCCCAGATGCGGCAGCAACGCCGGGCCGCTCAGCAGAACTGCCGCAAGCCGCCGCTCGGCAGCGTCGCCAAATAGGATTCTGCGAAACACAACATAGGTCAGCGCGAACGCCGCCGCCAGAAAGGCGTACTGGATCAGCATCAGCTCCGTCCGTGGAAGCCACGGCACGGCCGAGAGCATTTCACCCAGCAGCCCACGCTTTACAAAGCCGTGCTGGTAGGTCAGGAAATACAGGGCAAATCCGTAGTTCAGGTTTACAGGGCCATAGCTGTTGATCGCTCCCACAAACAGCGGAGCCCACGCAAGCAACCCGGTGCCTCGTCCGACCGCTGTCTTCGTCTCGTCTCGCTCCATCGACTCGTGAGATGCATCCTGGTGCCCGCAGAAGCGCTCGCCGTGCAATGAGAAACGCCACTTATGGGAATCGCATCGTTCATTCCTCGGTAACGAAGCTTGCGATAATGGAGACATGAAGCGCCGCACAATCGGGCATTATGAGTTCTTGCGCAAGATCGGCGCAGGGGGCTCCGGGGTTGTTTACCTCGCCACCGATACGCTGTTGCAGCGCCCGGTCGTTCTCAAGCTGCTCAAGCGCGGCTCGCAATCGCCCGAGCAGGTGCGCGCCACGCAGCTGCGCGAGGCACGTCTCGCCTCTGCCATTGACCACCCCAACGTCTGCGCCATCTACGAGGTCGGCGAAGCGCCCGCCGAGGGCGGAGGCGAAAGCGAAGCCTACATCGTCATGCAGTACATCCCCGGCAAGTCGCTGGACAAGCTGATCGCCGCTGGCCCGGCCAGTTTGCAGCTCGTACTCTCCGCGGGCATCCAGATTGCCGACGGTCTCCACGCCGCGCACCAGCTCGGCATCTTCCATCGCGACCTCAAGCCGGCAAACGTCATGCTCACCGATGGCGGCCTCATTAAGATTCTCGATTTCGGCCTCGCCCGCAAACTCAGCCGCGACGAAGCCGAGTTCGATCCCGCGACTCCCGGCCGCCACACTCCCTTCAATCCGGCTGCAACCTACACCGCACGTGGAGGCACCATCGCTTATATGGCGCCCGAGCAGTTCGTCACCGGCCGCTCTTCCGTGCAGTCGGACGTCTTCGCGCTGGGCCTCATCCTGTATGAGCTCTCCAGCGGCCGCCATCCCTTTCACCGCCCGGACGCACCCGAGTTCCAGACGATCCGTGCACTGCAGTTTGCCGATCCGCCGAACCTGCGCGAGATCGTCCCCGAGCTTCCGGTCGAGCTGGAGTCCGTCATCTTGCGTTGTCTGGAAAAGCAACCCTCCGCGCGATTTGCCTCTGCAGCCGAGATCCGCGAAGGCTTACGCACCATCATGAAGGCGATGCAGCTCGACGCCGTCGGTATGCCTGGTGATTCGATCTCCCAGGTGCCGGCGCAGGCCCATCTGGAGCTCGAATCGCCAGAAGAGGAAAAGCGCGCCACCGGCATCCTCTCCATGCTCGCGGAGCGTTTCCGCGAGTCCGGCTCGACCGGACCAGCGCGGCATAATTCCATCGTCGTTCTGCCCTTCGTCAACTTCGGCAACGCCGTCAGCAACGGCGACTCCGCTCCGTCGCCCCTCTACGGATACGCTTTGGCCGACGCCATCGCCGCGCGTTTGGCCCGCATGAGCTCACTGATCGTTCGCCCCTCCAGCTCACTGATGTCGATTCCCGCACATCAACTCGACCCATTGGCCATTGGGAAGAAGCTGCTGGTCCGTTTCGTGCTCGCCGGGAATTTCATGCGCTCCGCCGCTGGCTTCGATCTCAACTGGCAGCTTCTCGATATCCCCTCGCAGTCTGTGCGCGCCGGAGGATCCATTAGCGTGCCCTCCTTCGATCTCATCTCCGTCCAGACTGAGATCTGCAACGAGGTCTTCTCCACGCTGCAGGGAGTCGGCGATCTGCAGAACGTCTCTTCCGATGCAGCCGGCCGCGAGACCGCTCCATCGCTCAGCGAAGACCTCTCTGAGCAGTACCTGCAGGCCCGTGCCGTTCTCTCTTCCTTCATGTCCCGCACCGGATCGCTCGACGATCTGAACCGCGCTCGCGGGCTGTTCGAGGATGTCATCCGCCAGAACGCCGCCTACGCCGCAGCCTGGTCTGGCCTCGGCATCACTCACCTGCAGTACGCCCGCCACGGCCTCGGCGGCCAGATGCATGTTCTCGAAGCCCGCCGCGCCTTCGACAAAGCTCTGGAGCTCGATCGCGGCTCAGTGGAAGCCAATCTCTACCGCGTTTACATGCTGCTCTCTCGAGGCGAAAAGGAATCCGCCCGACATGGTATCGAGCACCTGCTGCGTACCGCCGCCAATGATTGGAACGTCCACCTGGTCGCCGGGCTCACCCTGCGCATCGACGGACTGTATGGAGAGGCGCTCGACCAATTCAATACTTCGCTGCGGCTCAACCCTGCCAACGCCGCCATCATCTACAACCACCGCGCACGCGTGTACCAGTATCAGAATCAGCTTGAGCTCGCCAGCGATGAGATTGAAAAGGGCCTCACGCTGGAGCCCCGCCAGCCGCTGCTCCGAATCTCACGCGGCTATCAGCAGATGCGTCAGGGCGACCTAAAGAAGGCAGTCGAAACACTTGAGCGCGTCATTTCCGACGAGGCCAGCCTCCGCATCGTGTTCCCGACCATCGCCCTCTGTTACGTGCAGCTCGGCGACCGCAAGAAGGCCGCCAGCTTCATCCTGGAAGAAACCCTGGCCGCGGCTGAGGCAGACGGCGAGATGGCCTACCGTCTCGCAACCTATTTCGCCGTCGACGGCGACGAATCCGAAGCCCTCCACTGGCTCCGCCGCGCCATCTATCTTGGCAACGAGAACTATCCCTGGTTCTCGAAAAATCCTGCATGGCGCAACCTCAGCGGCCACTCTGACTTCGAGCGCATCCTCGAAGATCTGAAAAAAAGCTACAGGCGCAACCAGAAGAACTGGAAGCGCCTGCTCACTCAAGTACGAGATGTGATCGAGGCCTGAGGCCCGCCTTGCTGCTTAGTTGCCGGTCGGAACCATCGGCGACATCGTGCTTGCAGATGCCACACCCAGCGGAGTCGTGCTCATCGGCTCGGTCAGACTGAACACAATGCCAAGGTCCTTTGGCAGTTCGGCCTGACGGTCCTGCTTCAGCCAGATCACTGTCCCCAGCCCAGCCCCGACGCCGGCTCCGATCACCGCCCCAGGCACGCCGCCCAGCAATGCGCCGGCCGCCATCGGGCCGCCTGCCGCCAATCCAATCGCCGCCAGCGTCTTCTTGTTATTGTCACTGCGCAGCACGGTGCCTTCTTCGTTCACCTTGGTGTGGTCCCAGTTGTCGGTGTCGATCACCCGCGCGTCGACGATGTACTTGCCTCCATCCGGCAGAGTGATGGTCTTCGGCTCCAGGTGAATCGCCGCGCCGCCGCTGATTCGGCTGCCACCGCGAACGTAGGTCACCCGCCCTTCCAGCAGCGAACCCGCCGGCACGATCACCTTGCCATCCTTCATCACCGGCTCACTGACCGTTGCGGAAAACTTCGTGCCTGCCACGGTCGTCTGGGTTGAAATCGTCTCCTGCAGCTTCGCCTTGATCAGCGTGCCTTCGGAGATCTCGCCCGGCCGTGAGGGAACTGTGGTCACAATCCCGGCGTCAGGATCCTTGGAGTTTGCTGCATCGGAGAGCAGCCGGCGCTCATGACTCCCCGCGGTTTCTGCCGTGACAATATTCGCATCAGGATCCAGCGCGGGCTGCGCCACCGGAGCGGGCGCCGGAGTTCCGGGCGCGTGATATGGCACATAGGATCCATACACCTCTTGCGTGGCCGCCGTCGCCGGAATCGCCGCCGAGGGCTTCGCTGGATGCACTGGAGCCGTCTCCACCGTATCGGAGTCGGTTGTGATCACGGTGTCGGCAGGGTGCGACACTCCGGTGCGCTCTTCCTGCGCATGAACCGGGGCGGCAAGCATGCAGGTCGCCGTGCAAGTCGCGGCAATCCACGCCAACCTGCGAGTGGAAGCGGAATTTCGGGCCGGAATCGTCATAACAGTACTCTCCGTCAAAACACGTGTGAAGAGACCGGGGACTCGCTGTTTTGCGCCGAAATCGTACACCGCGCGCCGCGAGCCTGTCTCAACATCAGAGTAGACGTCCGCCAATACCACCCGCGCGGGAAATCCGGTTCAGGGAATCCAGCCAGCCAACAACCCATCGCAAAAGGCAAGGGCAGCCTGCTTGAGGCTGCCCTTCCTTCCCGGAGCTTCGCAAAATGAGGAACCCTGCGGAGACTCCCACTCATAAGGGGTGAGAGCGCCACCGACTTCGGCGTTGCACTCCTGTACTAAGCAACTAGCCTGCCAAACTTCACAGGGCCGCTTACCTGGAAACCCACAGGTTTTGGCGGGGCTTGGATTCCAATGTGAAAAATTTTGCCAACTCAATGGGTAATCCGATTCCTCCCGCGCTCCGCGCAGCGCGCACCGGACTACGGTGACCGGTGCCTTTGCTAGAATCCAAGTTGGTGAAACAACCTGCTGTAGATCTCATTACAACCATTCACATCGCAGGCGGACCGGCCCTTGCCGTTGACCGCCGCGCCAAACTCAACGAGCGCCTCCAGCACCGCGTCGTCGCCTCTCCGGGCGGCGCCTTTGCACGTGGGGTATCGACCAGGAGCGAAATGACCGAGATTGTTTCCATCACCGCGCGCGAGATCCTCGACTCCCGCGGCAATCCCACCGTCGAAGCCGACGTATACCTCGCCGACGGAGCCATGGGCCGCGCCGCCGTCCCCTCCGGAGCCTCCACCGGAGAGCATGAGGCAGTCGAGCTTCGCGACGGAGACAAGTCGCACTACCTCGGCAAAGGTGTCCTCAAGGCGGTCGAAAACGTCGAGTCTATCCTCGCCCCCGAACTCAAGGGCATGGACGCTTCCAACCAGCGCATGATCGACGACACCATGATCGGCATCGACGGTACCGACAACAAGGGCCGGGTCGGCGCCAACGCCATCCTCGCCGTCTCCATGGCCTGCGCCCGCGCCGCTGCCAACGCGCTCAATCTGCCGCTCTATCGCTATCTCGGCGGCGTCAACGCCTGCATCCTGCCCACGCCCATGATGAACATCCTCAACGGCGGCAGCCACGCGGACTCCAACGTCGACTTCCAGGAGTTCATGGTCATGCCGGTCGGCGCGGAAACCTTCGCCGACGCGCTCCGCTGGGGCACGGAGGTCTTCCACACCCTCAAGGGCGTCCTCAAGAAGAACGGCTACTCCACCGGGGTGGGTGACGAGGGCGGCTTTGCTCCTAGCCTCAAATCCAATGAGGAAGCCGTTGAGCTCATCCTCGAAGCCATCGACAAGGCCGGCTATCAGGCAGGCGAGCAGATCGCCATCGCGCTTGATCCCGCCTCCAGCGAGTTCTACGACAAGGAAAAGCAGCGTTACATCTTCAAGAAGTCCGATAAGCGCGAGCTCACCAGCCAGCAGATGGCCGACTTCTGGAAGTCATGGGCAGAGAAGTATCCCATCGTCTCCATTGAAGACGGCCTCGCCGAGGATGACTGGGACGGATGGAAGTACCTCACGGAAAATCTCGGGCACATCCAGCTCGTGGGTGACGACCTCTTCGTCACCAACACTGAGCGCCTGCAGCAGGGAATCGAGCAGAAGGTCGCCAACGCCATTCTTATCAAGGTCAATCAGATCGGCACCGTCTCTGAGACGCTGCAGGCCATTGAGCTCGGCCGACGCTATGGCTATGCATCCATCATCAGCCACCGCTCCGGTGAGACCGAAGACACCTTCATCGCCGATCTCGCGGTTGCCACCGGCGCCGGCCAGATCAAGACCGGCTCCGCCAGCCGCACCGACCGCATCGCGAAATACAATCAACTTCTCCGCATCGAGGAAGAGCTGGGCTCCACCGCAGAATTCCTCGGCATCGAATCCATCAACTTCGCCGGCTAGCCCATGCGTATCCGTCCCAGAGCCCCACAGCTACCCTGTGGGGCTCCGGCCTTTGCCAATCCGGAATCTAGCAGTTAGCGACCAGCAGCCAGCAACCTATGTCCCTCCTCTGCCTCAACGACCTCACCATCCA
The DNA here is from genome assembly GCA_025929125.1 of Acidobacteriaceae bacterium. Lineage (GTDB taxonomy): Bacteria > Acidobacteriota > Terriglobia > Terriglobales > Acidobacteriaceae > Edaphobacter. The sequence goes on from JAICMT010000016.1 coordinate 9,937, forward strand.
CTATGAGCAGGCCGGCGCCGGCACGCCCGTCCTGCTCATCCACGGCCATCCGTTTGACTGCACCATGTGGCGGCCCCAACTCGCGGCCGGTCTTCCCGCTCATCTCATCGCGCCCGACCTGCGCAATTTCGGCCGCTCGGTCTCGCAGAACGGGCCGGCGGGATGGCCCACCTACGCCGAGGACCTGCTCGCGTTCACCGACTCACTCGGCATCGACCGCTTTGCCGCTGCCGGGCTCTCCATGGGCGGGCAGATAGCGCTGGAGCTTGCCGCGCTTGCTCCCGACCGCCTGATCGGGCTTGCGCTCTGCGACACCTTCGCGCAACTCGACACACCGGAGAAATCATCCGGTCGCCTCGCCCTTGCCGAACGCCTCGAGCGGGAAGGCATGGACGGTTATGCCAAAGAAGTGCTGCCCAAAATGCTCTGCGCACAAACTCTTGAGACTAAGCCGGAGATCGCGCACGAGCTGTTGGACATGATGCAGCGCTGTCCGGTACGCGGGGCGGCCGAAGCCGCGCGCGCGCGCACCGGTCGCCGTGATTACCTGCCGCTTCTCGCAGAAATCGGCGTGCCGACGCTGATCGTTGTCGGCGAGCACGATGCATTTACCCCAGTTGCCGACGCCGAGCGGATGCATGCGGCCATCCCCAACTCCGTGCTCGTCGTCCTGCAGCAGGCAGGGCACGTCGCCAACCTCGAACAGCCGCAGGCCTTCGACGCGGCCCTTGGCAGGTTCGTGCGTCGGCTTTGAAGCCGGAAGGGAGCGATTGTGGATTGTTGCAGCGGAGCGAATGCAAACGAAGCGGAGTTTGAGCGGCTGACCGCGCAAATCGCAGAGCTCGAGATCCGAGAGGCCGAGATCCTCGCCATTCCCGGCGGCGAGCTGTCAGTCGAACTCGCGGGTATCCGCGAGGAGCGCGCAGGTTTGACGCGTGAGTTAGAAGAGCTGTGGGCGCGGCGCTCGAATCGCTGCTGAATCTCCGTCCGGCTCGGCTACGCGTCCACTGCCGGAGCCAGCGCTTCCTCATCCAGCGTGAGCTCGTCCAGCATGTCGTCCACGAACCCTTCACTTTCGAGCAGGGCCTCGTCGCCGAGCGCCTCCGGAAAGAGCAAGCCGGCAGGCTCCGGCTCGCCCGCAATCAGGGCTCGCACGGGCGCGAAGCTGCGCCGGTGCAGGGGGCAGGGGCCGAGCTCGCGCAGCTGTTTCCGGTGGCTCGGCGTAGCGTAACCCTTGTGTGCCGCCAGCCCGTAGCCCGGATGCACTTCATCCAGCTCGCGCATCAACCGGTCGCGGTGCACCTTGGCGATCACGGAGGCCGCAGCAATCGAGAGCGAGAGCGAATCGCCATAGATCAGGCGCGTCTGGGAACACGAGTGGTCCACTCGCATCGCATCGATCAGCAGATGATCCGGCGCGAGCGTGAGGCCTTGAATGGCAGCAAGCATCGCGATCCGCGTTGCCTGATAGATGTTCACCCGGTCGATCGTTTCTGCGTCGACCTCGGCCACAGAAACAGCCAGCGCACGCTTGCGAATCCGGCGGTCAAGCCGCTCGCGCTCCTGCCTGGTGAGTTGCTTTGAATCCTTCAGCCCTGCGCGGGCGAGCGCGTCCATTCGCGGCGGCAGGATCACGGCAGCGGCTACCACCGGCCCAAAGAGCGCCCCCCGGCCCACCTCGTCCA
>JAICMT010000061.1 GCA_025929125.1 Acidobacteriaceae bacterium
CGCATTGCGCCCACCAGCACAAGAAAAGCGAGCAGGGTCAGCAAGGTAAAGGCGTATACCGAAGCGGCTCCCTGCCAGCGTACTCCCAGCCCATGGAGCGGGAATGTATACAACAATCCTCCCACCGCCGGGCCGGCAAAGTTTGCGGTCTGGAACACGATCGCGCCCCAGGTCACCGCATTCACAAAATGGTGCTTCGGAACAAGACTTGGCAGCAAAGCCGAAGAAGCCGGTCCACTGAATGCCCTTCCCAGGCCGATCCCCAGCAGCACAGCATAAATGGGCCGCACGTCCGGGCTGGGATGCAAAGCGAACCAGAGCAACGCGACTGTACACACCGCCTGCAGCCCATAGCACGCGAGGATAATCCGGCGGCGGTCGTACCGGTCCGCCACATGGCCGGCGCCCAGCACGAAAAAGATCCCCGGCGCAAATAGAGCGAGCCCGGTCAATCCCAGCTTGAGCGCTGAGTGCGTGATCTGATATACCTGCCACGCCACGGCGACCGACTGCGCTTCGGCCCCCACAATCACAAGCAGCCGAGCCGTCTGGTACAGGCGAAAATCGCGCGATAGAAACGCGGCCCCCGCCCCACTTCCCCCATCAGCCATATGGAGCTATGTTTTCACACCAGCCACACCCCTGACGAGCCAGCATTACGCCGTTTCTTCCAGAAATCTACGCCCCGCCCGCAGCATTCCGAATCTCACCGGACCACCACCAGGTAAACTGCCATCCCAAGCCCGATGAACCCTAATATGGCTGCCAGCGTAATTCCGTGCGTCGAGATCCCGGGCCGCCACGTCCCCGACATGAGCTTTCGCGTCAGATGAACGTGGCGCGCCATAGCTGCAAGATTTACCGCGACTCCAAGCATCACCAGAGCCACCCCGGACCATACCGAAACGCTGAAGCGATGCATAGGTTCGTGTGCCGTGGCCTGCATCTGGCGCAGGAAGAGAGCAAACCGCGCCACCGCAAACCCGACGCCCATCAGCGCCAGCCCGGTTCGCAGCCAGGCGAGCAGCGTCCGTTCTACCGCGAAATAGATTCGTGGATCGTCCTGAGGTTTATCCGCCATGATCCGAACAATAGCATCTGCCCATCCGCTGGGGACGCCCACAGCAGCACTCTTGCCGCAGTCGTGGCAGTGGCTCTTAATCGGCACCGCGACCGTTCCCGCTCACTGCCCCTCGCGGACAGCCTGCAATAGCCGCTCCAGAAACAGCCGCGTCGCACGCCCCGGATCCTCATCCTCCCACACCAGCGGCTCCACTCCGCGGCTGCGCAGCACCGTCTCCTGCGCCGGCTGCGACTGCGTCATCAGCACATAGGAGACTGGCCGCCGCCCGACGCAATCCGAGCTCTGCCACAGCTCCTGCAGACGGAACAGCAGGTATCGAGTATTCATGTCATGCATGCTGTAGCCCACGAACAGCAGCGGCCGGGCGAGGCTGTCGGCACGAAGCCGAATATCCAAGGGCGTCTCGAAGCTCATGCGCCTGAAATAATTCGCTTCGGTCAACACCAGAGATGCGTCATCCTCAAAATCTCCGTGGAATTTGATAATCTCCGTAGCGCCATCCAGCGGATGCGTAAGATCGCCGACATTTGTAATTTTGCGATAACTTTTCCCGCGCGCCTCGTAGGCCTTCTCCAGCCAGCGGTCATAGTTGGTCGTATAGATTGTGCTGAAGTCCAGATCGACGATCAGATTATGCACGTCGGAATGCGCGACCTCAGTGGTCGAGGGATGCCAGGTCGTATCCATCCAGCTCCGCAATGCACCCAGCTTGCCCGAGGACTGCACATACGCCTCAGCGATCACCGGGTAATCGTTCAGCGACAATCCGTCGCTGCTCATCCCAAGCTGTTCGGCCAGATACTGGATCAAGGTCCTGAAGTCAGGCAATCCCAGGTTCTGGGAGATGCCGCCGCCCGCGAACAAGATCACCTCGCGCCGACGCACAGCTTCAATCAGCGGCTCGGGAATCTCAGGATGCTTGGTCTCCATCGCCACGCCTGTACGACGCTTGGCATCGGCTGGCCGTCGCCCGCCGGCGACTCACATTGAATGGGACAAGGGATTCAGGGCGGTCTTCGGCGCATGGTCTCGGCACACGTCCTTCTGCGGAGCCACTCTTGCGACGGGCTGCCGTGAGAGCCAGGAGACCACAACCTGGCTGCACCGATCCGGCATCTCTTCAATGGCCGAGTGCCCTGCACCCGGGACCACTACCAGGTCGGAGGCTCGCAACTTGCGATGGAGCTTCATCCCCGAGCGCAGGCTCACCGTGTAATCGTGTTCGCCCCAGACCAGCAGGATTCGCTTCTTCCGTATCCGCTGCAGCGCGGAACCCAGCCGGGACATCTCTGTAAACCAGCAGCGCAGGATACACAGGACGTAGCGCAGCGTTCCCGGATTCCTCAGGCAATGCACAATCTCTTCCAGGCAGCGATCCAGGACCCGCTCGGCTCCCCCATACATCCTTCCCAGAACAAGCCGCTGCCAGTGCACCGGCAGGTAGGGCAACGTCCAGGCCAGCAGACCGCCCCACGGTGTGCTGTACAGGCGGATCATCGGATCGCTGGTGTGGCTGAACGGGTTGGCAGGCGCAAACAGAATCAGACTGCGGACGCGCTTCGGATACAGCGCTGCGAGCATGAGCGCAACTGCGCCACCATGAGAGTGCGCCACCACATCCGCCTGGTTCAGATGCAGCGCATCCATTACCCCGACAATCCGACGTGCGGTCGGACGCAGCCGCGGGTCCAACCCGCCCAGATGCTGCGATCTCCCCATATTGAGTAGATCGATTGCGTAAACGCTTGCATGCTCTGCAAGGGACGGAATCATCTGCCGCCAGTTCGCACTGGAACCGACCAGCCCATGAATCAGAAGCATCGGAGGTCCGCTGCCCGCGTGCAAATAGAAGACCCGTGCCCCGGACACCGTCACGTACCCTTCTTCAAACCCGAGTTGCGGGGACTCCTGCTCCATGGCAGAAATTCCTTTCTCGCAATCCCACTCAGTCCCGGCAGTACACAACAGCCCCGTCCTGCTTCTTGGAGGCAAGTCAAGCAATCTCAGTTGATTAGATGCACCAACCGGGGCAAAGGTGAGTTTAATTGCACAGTTGCAGATGCAGCAGAGAAATCAAGTTCACCAAAGCTCCCGAACGGGCATCCAACCCGACAGTTACAGGCCCGACAAAAAGTACCCCGAACAGAGGATGAAGCGATGCGCCTTGCACCCCTTGTACTCGCAGCGGCAACATTGGCTTTACCTGCCACAACATTTGCCGCGTCTTACTCCGATATTTTCAGCTTTGGCGACAGCCTCTCCGACGCCGGGAACGCCTCCATTGCAACGTCTGGCGTCTTCCCCGGGCCTGGGTATGCCACGCGCTCCGTACCCCTGATTCCATTTCCGGTGGGCTATTTCACCAATCCGCAGTCGGGCTCTGGGCCGGCCGGCCTCTGGATCGACCAGTTCGCGGCCAAAGTCGGCGTACCCGATCCGCTTCCCTTCCTCGCTCCTCTCGGCGGCACCAACTACTCGGTCGGCAGTGCGGACACGGCCAGCGGTCTCGGCAATATGAACACGCAGGTCGGCCTCTTCCTTACTTCTCACCCCACTGCGCCTTCCTCCGCGCTCTACACCTTCTGGGGCGGGAGTAACGACATCTTCGATAACCTCGATCCTGTAGCGGCCGCCGATAACATCGCCTCCCAGATCCTTGCGCTGCACGGCGCCGGAGCCAACAACTTCCTGTGGCTGAACGTCGCCATGATCGGCGATACCCCGGCACTCAGCGGATCCCCAGCGCTGGCCGCAGGGGCCAACGCAGCCGCTAACGCGTTTGATGCTGAGTGGGCACTCCGTCTCGGTATGCTTCGCGCGCTTGGCGTGAACGTGACCGGCCTCGACGTCAACGCGCTCTTCGGCAACATTCTTGCGAACCCGGCTGCCTATGGTTTCTCCAACGTGACCGCGGCCTGCAACGCGACCCCTGGTTGCGACCCGAATACATTCCTCTACTGGGATATCGAACACCCCACCACTTACGCCGATTCCTTGATCGCGAATGCCGCCTTCCAGGCCCTGAATCCAACACCGGAGCCGCCAACGATCCTCCTGCTCGGATTGGGCGGAGGGTTCCTGGCAACTGCAATTACGCTGCATCGCCGCAGGCAATCGGATACAGTCATTCCCGCGACCGCCCGCCACCGCTCAGAGATCGTTTAGCGCCTGGATCCGGGCCTCGACCGTGCTCACAAATTGCTCCGCAATCTCTGGCGGGTAGTCTCCCGCGCGGAAGGCATCCTGCAACTGGTGATGGCTGAGCTGTCCCAACAGCCCGCCAATCCACCTCGCATCTTGCCGTGGAATATCGTGCCCTATCCAAAGCATGCCCTGGCGGCGCAGAAACTGCTTCATGCCAATTCCCAGCGTCTCCGCCAGCAGGCTCCACGACGGCGCCGGCGTAGCAAAGTCCACCGTGGATTTGCTCTTGTGTGTGATGAATTTGGAGTGGACGTAGGCCTTCACATTGTCTTTGGATGGCCCGTTCGTGAAGTGAAGACCGGTTCGCCCGAAAGCTGTTCCCGTATCGCTCACCAGAAAGATCTGGTGGCCGCTTTTGCGATCGCTGTAAACAGAGTTGTTCTCATCTTTAAGATCCCAACTGTTGACCAGCGCCATCATGACTCTTAATCCATTCAGCTCCCGAGTACCGGTAAACGGGTTACGTTTCCAGCGCCAGGTCGCAATCTTCTTTTGGCCGCTCGGCTTTCGGGAAAACCGCGCATCGGCGATGTGTTCCCCACGGATGTACTTCCGACCGCGGTGCATATGGATTCCGGCGATATCGGCCTGGGGCAGCACGTAATCGTCCTGCACAAAATACCCCACGGCCCAGAGCAGTCGGGACACCACGACCTCCGGCCGCGCCTCCTGTCCCAGTTTGACCCGCCACTTCTTCCCTGCAGCATCGCGGGCGTCGAACTTCGGCGTGCTCTGGTCGCGGTCTTCGTCCAGGAACCGGAATGGCGGCTCAGGCTGGCCCTTCGCGCCTCCTTGCCCATAGAACAGGTCTTCGTCAGCGATCCGCCCGGGATTGTGCCACAGAATGGGGTCATGCACCTCATCCGGGCGAATCGGCTGGCGCTTAGTCTCCGATTGATCGTCATCGGCGGCCTGCTGGACCTGCGCGTTGGCAGGTTGCCGGGCCTTTGTATCCTGCTCTCTCGAAGCCGGGGAGGCCACCACCTCGGCCGGAGCACCCATAGCCCCCATCAGGAGCAGGACAGAAAGAAGTCGAATGATCCGCACGCCCTATACGATGCACCGATCCGGGCGTTCGCCTCCTCTGCCGAGTTTCTTCAACTTCGCTATACTTCTCAGCATCATCACGGAGGATGCTTTTCCTATGAAAAAGCTCGCTATCGTCACCGCGCTCTCCCTTAGCTTCGCAACCACCGGCGCCTTTGCCGAAAGCTTCACCGGCTGGGTCTCCGACGCCATGTGCGCCAAGGACCCGCACAAAGTCGCTAGTGCAGACCACGCCGCCTGCGCGCAAAAATGCATGAAGGGTGGCGAAAAGCCTGTGCTCGTGGTCGGTGAGAAGGTCTACACCATCACTAATCCGGACACCTTGGTTAACCACGCAGGCCATAAGGTCACCGTGAACGGCCAGGTGAAGGGCGATGCGCTGACGGTAAAGTCCGTCAAGATGTAATCATCGGCAGCAATGGTGCATGCCTGGCCCCGCTCTCCCGGAGCGGGCCAGGAGGCATTCAGACCGCCCGATACCGCAAGTTTCGGCACCGGTGGCGCTTACCCGATTGCCTCCTGCGCGGCCCTTTCAGGCTGCGAAAAACTCGTGTGTTCCAGGCCCGCCCCTACGGGCGTGATGCGCATCTCACTGAGCTGAGGTACGAATCGCATGGATACACGAACCATCGTAATTGTCCTTGTCGCCATTGCGGTCGTAGTGGTTGTTGCGGCCGTTCTTTACTCCCGGCGTCGTCGCAGTGAACATCTTCGCAGCCACTTCGGTCCGGAATACGACCGCACCGTGCAGATGCAGGGTACTCCGGCCAAGGCGGAGGCCGTGCTCGCGCAACGCGAGGAGCGCGTCAAGAAGTTCTCGCTTCGCCCGCTTCCTCCGGCAGATCGCGAGCGTTATGCCAACGAGTGGGCCGCCGTCCAGCGTCAGTTCGTGGACGATCCCTCCACCGCCGTCAGCCAGGCGGACAGGCTGGTCACCACCGTGATGGCCGCGCGTGGATATCCGCTGACCGATGCAGAGCATAGGGAAGCCGATCTCTCCGTCACCCATCCCACCCTGGTGCAGAACTATCGCGCCGCACGTGAGCTGACCGCGCGCCATGCCGCCGGCCAATCCTCCACCGAGGACCTCAGGAAAGCAATGGTCTATCTGCGATCCCTGTTCGACGAACTGCTTGAGGTCCCACAATCTCGCACTGCAGGAGCAACTCATGAGCGACTCGCTTCGTAACGACGACACCCTCACAACTGCCGATATCGCCGCACGGCGACCCACCCCTCGCGAGGTCCATCGCGGTCCTGTCGCTGTGCCGGACAATCCAGCTCGTCCGGAACGGATCGCCCCGGACACGCAGGCCGTCGCCGCTCCGCGCAATGACATGCAGGCCAACGCGGATTTACGCAACGATGCGCGGTCAAACCCTGCTCCTGCGGATTCTGCCGTCGCGCAGAACGGCCCGTTATTCCCGGAAGATGAACTGCACAACTTCCGCGCCCGCTGGAATCAGGCGCAAACCTCCTTTGTAGATGAGCCCCGCAAGGCAGTCGAGCAGGCTGACAGCCTGGTTGCGAACGTCGTCTCTCGTCTTGCCGAGCAGTTCTCGAACGAGCGAGCAAAGTTGGAAGAACAATGGTCCAAGGGAGACGACGTGAATACCGAAGATCTGCGCCAGGCACTCCGCCGTTACCGCTCTTTCTTCGATCGCCTGCTCTCGTTATAGAAGACAAACCGTCTTATGCTGTGAATGCCGGAAATGCCCACGCTCCGATGTCGGACGCGTGGGCATTTCCTTACTCCGGATAATTTGGCGTCGAATATCGGCGCAGAACATCCAAAGACAGACTAAGAATGCCCTTCCCCATAAAAACCTGCGTTGTTTGCGAAGAAGAGTTCGAGCTGAAGCCGGGAAAACCCGGCTTCGCCAACCGTTGCCCCAAGTGCAGCGCGACTGAAGATGAGGACGATCAGGCCCCCTCCGATCTCGATACCCGCGATCCTGAAGCGAACGCCGCCCGCCGGAAAGCAATCCGCGATCTGCTCTACCGTAAGGAAACCTGAGGATTCCCGCTACCCTGCGCGGCGATCCTCCAGGACCTCATCCAGCATCCCCGCCAGTGTTCCCGCGCGCGAACGCATCGTGGTCTCCGACTGTCCGACGCTGCGGGCCAGAGTCTCATAGCGGGCGCGTAGCCGCATCAGCTCATCCGCGATGTTCAGCGCAGCAAGCACCGCCACCCGCAGGGAATCCACGGTCGCCCCGTGCGCAGCGACCGCCCGCATCTTCTCGTCCACCAGACCGGCGAGCCGCGCGATATGCTCGGAGTCCGTGCCGCGCAG
>JAICMT010000282.1 GCA_025929125.1 Acidobacteriaceae bacterium
CGATCGATCTCCGGCCCGGCCGCATTCGTCGAGACCAATGTGACCGGTACGCTGACTCTGCTGCAGGGAGCTCTCGCATATTGGCGGAACCTGCCGGACGAGCGCAGGGATAGCTTCAGGTTCCTGCATGTCTCCACGGACGAGGTTTACGGCTCCTTGAGCGCGACGGATCCCGCATTCACCGAGGAGACGCCATACCAGCCCAACAGCCCCTATTCAGCGTCGAAGGCCGGGTCGGACCACCTGGTACGAGCGTACTTCCACACCTACGGCCTGCCGGTGCTCACCACCAACTGCTCCAACAACTATGGCCCGTATCAATTTCCCGAAAAGCTGATCCCGCTGATGATCCACAACGCCCTATATGGCAAGGCGCTGCCCGTGTACGGAGATGGCCAGAATGTCCGGGATTGGCTCTATGTCACCGACCACTGCGACGCAATCTTCTCGGTACTTGCCAACGGCAGGCCGGGCGAGACCTACAACGTAGGCGGATTGAACGAGCAGAAGAATCTCGATGTCGTCCATGTGCTCTGCAGCACGCTTGACGAGCTGCATCCCGAGGGCGCGCCCCATGACCGTCTCATCACATTTGTGAAGGATAGGCCGGGCCACGACCGGCGATATGCCATCGATTGCAGCAAAATCCAGCAGGAATTGGGCTGGGCTCCCAAGGAATCTTTCGCGACCGGTCTTCGCAAGACCGTGGACTGGTACCTCGAAAACTCCCGCTGGGTGGAAAAGGTTGTGAGCGGAGAGTATCGCGACTGGGTGAAGGGCAACTATGAGATGCGCGGTGCGTGAGGGCGAACGATGAAGGGTATTGTGCTGGCGGGTGGCTCGGGTACCAGGCTGCACCCGGTCACGGAGGCAATCTCAAAGCAACTGCTTCCGGTTTACGACAAGCCGATGATCTACTATCCGCTTTCGGCCCTGCTGCTGGCCGGAATTCGCGACATTCTGATCATCTCCACGCCGCACGATACCCCGCGATTCGAACAGTTGCTGGGCAACGGAGAGCGTTGGGGAGTCTCATTGCACTATGCGGTGCAGCCCTCGCCTGATGGACTCGCGCAGGCTTTTCTCATTGGGCGCGACTTTCTGGCCGGCGAAGGATGCTGCCTCGTGCTCGGCGACAACATCTTCTTCGGACATGAACTCGCCGACCTGCTTCGCGGCGCCGCAACCCGTCAGCAAGGCGCCACCGTCTTTGCCTATCCGGTGAACGATCCCCATCGATACGGGGTGGTGGAGTTCGATCAGAACCGCAAGGCGATCTCGCTTGAAGAGAAGCCGGAGAATCCGCGATCCCGCTATGCCGTGACCGGGATCTACTTCTACGACAACCAGATTGTCAGGGTTGCCGAGGGCATCAAACCATCGCCGCGTGGGGAACTGGAGATCACGGATGTGAATCGCTGGTACCTTGAGCGCGGCCAGTTGACGACCGAAGTGCTGGGACGCGGCATGGCTTGGCTTGATACGGGGACGCACGACTCTCTGATGGAGGCTTCGACCTTCATCCAGACCATCGAAAAGCGGCAAGGATTGAAGGTCGCATGTCTGGAGGAGATCGCCTACAGGCTCGGCTACATCAGCGCGCAGCAGGTAAAGGCGCAGGCCGCCAAGGTGGCCAAGAGCAGCTATGGCGAGTACCTCTACCGCGTTCTGGACGAGACCGTATTTTGAGCCGGACACGCATTCTGGTGACCGGAGCGAGCGGGCAGGTCGGCAGCGCCGCAGTTCGTTTCTTGGCCGGTCTGGGCGAGGTGGTGGCCCCCGGGCGCGATCGGTTAGACCTGGCGGATCCCACCTCGATCCGCACCCTGATGCGCGAGGTGCGGCCGCGCTGGGTCGTCAACGCAGCGGCGCACACTGCGGTCGATAAAGCCGAGAGCGAGCCCGATCTGGCGTTCGCACTCAACGCGGAAGCTCCTCGAGTTCTAGGTGAAGAGGCTCGCGAGATCGGTGCCGGAGTGATCCACTTCTCCACCGACTATGTCTTCGACGGCTCAGGTGAGCGGCCTTGGGTGGAGACTGATCCGACCGGTCCGCTCAATGTGTATGGCCGGTCCAAGCTTGCCGGAGAACAAGCCCTGGCTGCGACCGGAGTAACCCACTTTATCTTCCGTACTAGCTGGGTCTATGGCGCGGCCGGGAAGAATTTCCTGCTCTCCATTCTGCGCATGGCGCGCGAGCGCGAACTGCTGCGGATTGTTGCCGACCAGCATGGCGCTCCCACCTGGAGCGAAGATCTGGCGCGGCTGGCGGCGCATGTCATCACGCAGGTAGATAAGAACGGGCAGGGCAGTCTGCAACCCAACGACCTCTGCGGCGTCTATCACGCGGGTGGATCGGGGGAGACGACCTGGCACGGCTTCGCCTCCGCCGCCGTCGACATGCTGCGCGAGCACGATGCTGGAGTCACGCTAGCTCGCGTGGAGCCGATTGCGACCGCTGAATATCCCACCCCCGCACGCAGGCCCGCCAACTCCCGACTGAATTGCACTAAGCTGTCACAGGCATTCGGCTTCCGCATGCTGGATTGGCAGGAGTCACTACGGCAGGTCATGCGCCAGTTATATCCATCCGGCAACTAGTCAAGCGCAGCCACCTCCTAAGGCATCCAACCGGAGATGGCGCTCCGTCCCTCCGATGAAAACGATGGTCCCAACCGCAGCAGCCGTACCTGGATCATCGTGATCGGCTGCCTGATTGCAGTGGCTCTGGCTGCTGCAATGTGGACCCGATCGGTTCCGAGCTTCAACCGGCCTCCGGTTCAAGGTGGCGCCGGAGAATCCGGACACTGACGCCGACGAGACCCACTGCAGGTAAGATCGCATTGTGCAGCGCCTGCCAGGCGCGCGGAGGGATTTCGATCCGGCGATTTATCGGCATCGCAGTGGGCGCGCTGGGAATGATCGCAGTAGCGCTGATCTCCGCGTTCATCACCATGCGGTTAGCTATTCATGGTCGGGAGGCGGTGGTGCCGCCGCTGACTGGCTTGTCGCTCTCGGAAGCGGCGACTGCTGTCATCCACAGTGAGCTGCATATGACTGTCGAAAACCGGTTCTATTCCGCCAACGTGCCTGCCGGGCATGTGATCGCCCAGGACCCCCCGCCGGGCTTTCATGTCCGCCGGGATTGGCCGGTGCGCATCACGGAATCCCTCGGCACACCTCAGGTTGCGATCCCGAACCTGCTGGGCCAGTCCGAGAGAGCGGCTCTCATCAGCATCCGGCAACTGGGACTGGAACCCGGAGCGGTGATTCACCTGCCTGCTCCCGGGGAGGAGGACGTGGTCATTGCCCAAACCCCCTCGCCTGACTCAGGAGAAGTGACCAGCCCCCGCATCAGTCTCGTGGTCAGTGATCCGGAACCGGGCGATGCGGCAGCATACGTCATGCCTTCGCTCGTCGGGCTCAGCTACGCGGCTGCGGCAGCCCGAGTGCAGGCCGCCGGGCTGCATCTGCTTGATTCCGATCCCGCATCACTCCCTATACCCGCTACGCCCTCGGCTTCCG
>JAICMT010000284.1 GCA_025929125.1 Acidobacteriaceae bacterium
ACGCCGGTTGCGGAAACCTCCGCGATCGTCAACGCTGGGCGCGAGAGCCGCGCCACCTTTCACGTGCCCGCGCGCGTCCCGGTGGAGCGCGTCAGCTTTGTGCTGCCCGCCGAGTTCACCGGCAACTTCAGCCGTGACATCCGCATTACCGCGACCACCGATCCCCCCGCCAAAGGAGAAACGGAGGACGATCTCCGCGCCCGGTACCCCGAGCAGTTGAGCGGAGCCATCCTGCGCGTCCACGCCACCGAGGCCGGCCGCGAGATTCGCACCGAGCAGCTCAGCGTTCCCGCTCTGCTGGGCGCCAACCTGCAGCGGGGTGCGACCGTGCAGGTTGCGATCGAGAACGGCGACGATCAGCCGCTGCCCATCGCCGCGGTGCGGCTCGGAATGCGCCAGCGCAAGATCTGCTTCGACGCCACCGCCGTTACAGCCGGAGCGCTGAACCTCTACTACGGCGATGCTCGCCTGGAAGCCCCGGTCTATGACTACGCCCGACTCTTCTCCGCATCGGGCGCCGCGGCCGTGGCCGAGCTCGGCCCCGAGCAGCTTAACCCCAACTACCAGCCTGCCGCCGACACGCGCTCCTTCACCGACCGCCACCCCGAGGTGCTGTGGATCGCGCTCATCATAGTGATCTGCGTGCTTGGCGCTGTCGCAGTGCGTGCCTCGAAGAACGTGGGACGCTCAGCGTAGCGGCTACTCTTCCGTGCGGTTCTTCAGGACGGCCGTCAGGTCTCGCGCACCGTGGATCACAGCCACAATAGTGATTGCAAACTCTTCCTGCCGATACACAATCATGTACGGGTCGGAATAGTAGAAATGCACCACTGCTTGGGTGATGTCCTGACGAAGATGACCCAGTGCCGGTGTACGCGACAGCTCTTCAAAGTGATGCCAAAGCTGCGCCTCTACATCCATGCTCCGAGTCCAGCCGGAACGCTCGGCCTCATTCATCAGCAGCAGGTCCAGATCGTCCAGCGCGCTGTAGGTCAGCCGAATCTTCACCCAGCCATACGCGCCGCACGCCGTTCCGCGAGGATCTTCTGTGCCTCTTCCATCGAGTATGTCTCGCCGCGGTCCGCCTGTTGGACGCTCTCTTCGATCCGTGCCGCGATATGCTGCCGCCGTTCCAGATCGCGCTCCGCTGCAACCAGTTCCAGCGCGTGGTCAATCAGCTCCGACGGGCCGGGATAATGGCCTTTGACCACCTCATCCTGCAACCGTCGTTCTGTCTCCGGATTCAGGGCAATCGCCATGCGCAGATTATATAAGGGCCGTTGCGCCAGCTCTACCGCAGCGCGCTATCGACCTCTTTGTAGTAATCCGGAGCTTTCAGAATCTCGCGCGGCTTCGATCCATCCGCCGGCCCCACCAGCCCATCGCGCTCCATCATGTCGATGAGGTGTGCCGCCCGCCCATATCCGATGCGCAGCCTTCGCTGCAGCAGCGAGGTGGACGCCTTGCCAAACTCGAACACCAGCCGCACCGCGTCGTCGAACAGCTCGTCGTTGCCTTCGTCGCCATCGCCCGCAGAGATGTCTTTGCCGGCCTCGTCCTTCGGACCTTCCAGGAAGCCGTGGACGTACTCCGCCTCGCCCTGCTGCTTCCAGAACTCGGTCACCGCGGAGATCTCTTTCTCCGTCACAAACGGTGCGTGCAGCCGCTGCAAGCGGCTGGTGCCCGGCGGCAGGTACAACATGTCGCCTTTGCCGAGCAGGCTCTCGGCGCCGTTGGAGTCGATGATGGTGCGCGAATCCACCTTGGTCGCCAGCCGGAAGCTCATCCGGGTCGGCACGTTGGCCTTGATCAGCCCGGTAATCACGTCCACTGAAGGCCGCTGCGTCGCCAGCACCAGATGAATGCCCACCGCGCGCGCCATCTGTGCCAGGCGCGTAATGGACTCTTCCACGTTGGAGCGGTCCAGCATCATCAGATCGGCCAACTCGTCGATGATGATCACAATGTAGGGCAATGGCTCCTGGTCCGGGTCGTCAAACAGATACTGCGAGCCGTTGTCGAACAGCTTGTTGAACTGGTCGATGTTGCGCACATGGTTGGCGGCCAGCAGCTTCAGCCTCCGCTCCATCTCGCGCACCGCGTTGCGCAGCGCATTCGCCGCCAGTTTCGCCTCAGTAATGATCGGCGTAAACAGGTGCGGAATGCCCTCATACATGCCCAGTTCCACGCGCTTCGGATCCACCAGGATCATGCGCACCTGCTCCGGCGTCGACTTGAACAGGATGGACATGATCATGGCGTTGATGGCGACCGATTTACCCGACCCGGTTGAGCCTGCAATCAGCACGTGCGGCATCGCCGCCATGTCCGCGGTCACAATGCGGCCGTTGATGTCCTTGCCCATCGCAACCGCCAGCTTCGACTTCGACTGCGCAAACGACTCGCATTCGATCACGTCGCGCAGCCAGATGGTCTCACGCTCATGGTTCGGCACCTGGATGCCCACCGTCGATTTGCCGGCAATGCGCTCGATCAGGA
Source organism: Acidobacteriaceae bacterium (assembly GCA_025929125.1). Lineage (GTDB taxonomy): Bacteria > Acidobacteriota > Terriglobia > Terriglobales > Acidobacteriaceae > Edaphobacter. Next base: position 2,500 of record JAICMT010000284.1, read on the forward strand.
TGGACTCGGCCGCCATCGCCAGGCACAGGTCATCGGCCAGCCCGGTCACACGCGAATACTTCACGCCCGCGTCGGGGCGGAACTCGAACGTGGTGACCACCGGCCCGGGGTTGATCTGGGTCACGCTGCCGTCTACGCCGAACTCGCCGCACTTCTCCACCAGCACCCGCGCCTCATCGCGCAGCGCCTGCTCGCGGACAATGTGCGACTCTTCGGAGCGGTAGAGCAGGGAAGAGGGCGGCAGCTTGTAGCCGCGGATCGACTTCGGCGTGATGGTCACAGGCTTGATATCTGCATCCATGCGCTTCCCGAAGGAGATCGCCTGATCGCGCTTTGGTTCGGGCGCTGCGGCCGCCACTGCACGCGCGGTGCTGGCCGGTGCCGGTGCAGGCGCGGGCGGAGGAACCACAGGCTCCGGCTTCTGTACCCGCGCGGGCGGCAGGTCGGGTAGCTCCAGCCGTCCAGTGGAAGCTGCCGCCGCCAGCGCCTCGGCAAACGGCGCAGCCGCAGCGGTCGCAGTGCTCAACGGCGTGACTGGAGGGGCATCCACGTTAGTGCGAGGCATGGCGTCCCACATGGAAACCGCACCTTCTCCTGCTGGCTCGGTCGCCGTTTCCTGCGGCATCGGCGCAGTGCGTCTGCGGCGCAGCCGGCTCCACCAGCCCAGCATGCCGCTCAGCAGGGTATTCGATTGCACAGGCGCAGGCTGCCGTTCGGACTCGAGTGCCTGCTTCGCCCCCTGCAGCGACGCCTCGCGCCGGCTGACGAATACGCCCGGTTCAGCGGCGGTGGGCGCTGCGGGCTCCAGGCCGTCGGCCATCGCGCGCTTCTCCTCGCGCGCCGCGGCCCGGCGAACCTTTCTCTCCTGCCAGCGGTCGTGCAGCCGCCGCACCAGGCTGAAGTGCGACTCGATCCACACACGCGCGGTCTGGAAGCTGAAGGTAGTCGCCAGATACAGCGACACCGCCACCAGCAGCAGCAGCACAATGGTGGCTCCGGGCAGATTGAGATATTGCACC
>JAICMT010000371.1 GCA_025929125.1 Acidobacteriaceae bacterium
GAGGCGTAGTCCGCGGCCGAGTACGCGAGACGTCCTGCATTCTCCAGTGCCTCAGCACTGTCCGGTCGCAGAGCAATCGCCTTGTGGTAGTAGATGGCCGCGTTCTTAGGGTCCTGCGCGGCCTCAAACAGATGACCGAAGTTCATGTCGCGTTCATAGGTGTCCGGGCTGTTGCCGCCTGCGATCAGCAACTCCATGCGTGCGCTCTCCAGGTCCTGCTGCGCGATCAGATATCGGGCGAGCTCGGAACGCACCGCTGCCCTGCGCTCCACGCCGTCGCCCGCGCTCCACGTCCCGTAAATAGCGGCGCGATAATACTGCACCGCCTCGCTGCGATTCCCCCGGGCCGCGGCCAGCCTTGCCAGAGCGAGATTGATGTCACCATCGCCTGGAGCCGTCTCGTGCAAACCCAGAAAATAGTTGTAGCTCTCCTCCGTGCGGCCGGCTTGCCCAAGCGCCTGTGCAAGTAGCTGCTCGTAGTCGCGGCTGCCAGGAGCGTAAAGCAAAGCGGCATGCAGGTCGGCGATAGCCTCCTTGGGCTTGTTGTCAGCAAGTGCGCGGCGGCCGCGATCTGACCAGCGCCGCGCCAGTTCTGCGCGATGTGCGGAAAACGAACGGAAAAGGAAAAGCGTGCAGACGAACAGCAGGCCGGTAATCAGGAAGATCGCCCCGAGCGACACAGCATCGCGCAGCACAAGGCTTCGCCTCGCAGTTGCGTTCTCGCCGATCTCGCTGGCCATGAAGATTGGATGCCCCTTTTTCTACTGTACGCAGCTAGCGGGCCGGGAGCACCCTGGCCCGGCTGTGGGGATAACTGAACGGATTCCTCAACCCGCTTGCCGCCGCAAATCTCTGTAACACTTGGGCGAAGGGAGCCGCTCATGGGTTCGCGTCCACAACGGGCCTGCTGGGTTCTGTTCGTTAGCACTAGCTTGCTGCACCTGCCGCTGGCGATGGCTGCCGTCTCTGGCCAGGCTGGCAACCAGGCGCTGCCCCCGCTGCGCTGCATTGCGGAGCCCGCTACCGTAGTTGCCGGCGAGACTGTGCGGATAAACGCCGAAGTGGAGACAGAAGCGCTCTCGGCGCGAACACCGGAGTACACCTGGACCACCACCGGCGGCCAGATTGCAGTTACCGGAAGCACGGCCCGGGTGAGCACAGTCGGCGTTCCACCGGGCAGCTACATCGTCACCGGCACAGTCCACATCGGCAAACGCAAGTCCCAGATGGAGCAATGCCGGGCCGCGTTCCGCGTGACCGAAAATATTCCGCCGTCGATTACCTGCTCTGCCAATCCGACGCGGATCGTACCCGGAGCGTTTACGTCAATTACGGCAGTGGCCAAAGGCTCCGGCGATCGTCCGTTGACCTACTCTTATGGGACTACCGCCGGTCAGATCACCGGGACCGGCCCCACAGCAACGCTGGCTGCAGTCGATGTCAACCCTGGGCCTATTACGGTCAAGTGCAACGCCGTGGACGACCGCGGCCAGGCTGCAAGCACCACTCTTACCATCGAGGTGGTACCCCCGCCTCCACCCCCAGTTGCGCCGCCTCCCTCCGTACGCGTGCTGTGTAGCGTCTCCTTTACCCGCGACCACAAGCGGCCGGTGCGCGTAGACAACGAGGGCAAGGGCTGCCTGGATGACATCGCGTTGCAGCTGACCCACGATCCCAACGCCAAACTGGTCATCGTGGGCAATCACGATGCCGGCGAGAAGCCGGATGCCTCAGCCGAGCGCACGCTGAACGTGAAGCAATACATGACGGCGGAAAAAGGTGTCGACAACAGCCGTATCCAGGTCCGCACCGGATCCAATACCGCCCGCCAGGTGGAGAACGTCCTGGTCCCTCAGGGAGCGACCTGGGACCCGGCCGGAACCAGCGGATTCGATCCCACCCAGGTGGAGCGCCACGGGGAGCCTTACTCCCGCAAAGCCGGCAACTAAGCGCGCGCAAGCCGCGAGCCCGAGTAGCATCGAGGTATCACAAATGCTAGTCGGTAGAGGAAGCGCCAGTTGAACCGATCCGGCGATGAGCCGATACCCGGCCGCCGCGCCGCGTTGAAGGCGGCAGCCGCGTTCGGCGCTGCGCTCGTCTGGCGTCCGCTCAGCGCGTTTGCCTTTGGGAGAAAGAGCACGCAGGTAAAGATCTTCGACGTACTCAAGTACGGTGCCAGGGGTGATGGCACTGCGCTCGATACAGCCGCCCTTCAGCGCGCAGTCGACGAGGCGGCAGCATACTCCGGCAAGGCCCAGGTGCTGCTGCGCGGCGGTCGCAAGTACCTCGTAGGCACGATCGAGCTCAAGGGAGCGATCGACTTCCATGTGGCCGATGATGCGCAGCTCCTCGTCTCCACCCGCCCCGAGGATTACCGCGGCGGTCTCTCTGATTCCGGCTCGGCGGAGTCGATGGCCGCGGCAGCGGGCGGCGTTCTTGTAGCCGAGGCCGCGCATGGGTTGAGCATCACAGGGACCGGCGTGCTGCAGGGTCGGGCGAAGGAGTTCATGCAGCGGTACGATCCGGCGGGCGAGTGGTGGGTTCCGAAGAGCTTCCGCCCGAAGATGTTTGTGCTCACCCGATGTACCGGCCTGGAAGTGAGGGATATCACGTTCGCCGAGGCTCCCAACTGGGGCCTGCATCTGCTGGGCTGCGAGCAGGTGCTGGTCGATAACCTGAAGGTGCGGAATCTGCTGGATGTGCCGAACTGCGACGGCATCGATCCGGACCATTGCCGGGACGTGGAGATTCGCAACTGCGATCTGATCTGCGGCGACGATGGAATTGTTCTCAAAACCTCACGTCAGAATGTCGATTACGGAGAATGCGCCAACATCCACGTCCACGACTGCACTGTGGAGACGCAGGACGCCGGATTAA
>JAICMT010000060.1 GCA_025929125.1 Acidobacteriaceae bacterium
CGGAGAGCGAAGGCGAGATGACGTCAGCAAAGAAGGCGGCTGTGGTTTGCGTGGGGATTGGAGTTCTCGCGGTCGGCGGCGAGCTGGCCTATCTGCACTATGAACGAAATAAGCCGATGAAGGCTGCCAAGGTGGAGGAGCGAGGCCCCACCAATCCCGATTATCTGGTGTTCCTGAAGCAGAAGCGGCCATCCACCCCTGCGGACGTGAGGCAGCTGACCGGGGATACGCTCTGGGTTTCCGCGGGAGGCCAGATGGACTACTACCCTTCCAACGGGCGGCATGCGGACTACGGCAAGCCTGCGGGCACGCTCCTGGGTGCGGAGCCGATTGTGGTGAAAGGGGTCTTTGAGCAAAAGGCTCCCAAGGAGGCGACGTTCCGCATTCCGGCGGGAGATGGGCAGGAGCTGCTTGCGTTTAGCAAGCCAAAGTCGGACGACCCGAACAAGGAGTACGCAGTTCCGGTGGGATATCGCGAGGGTAAGGACTACACCTTCAAGATGGACGAAATCTTCTTCTATGACGACCCGCACCAGCTGTACAAGCACTGGGGACCGGAGATCTGGAAGGCAATCGATTCGCATCAGGTGATTCTGGGGATGTCAGAGAGCCAGGTGCAGCTGGCGCTGGGACAGGTTTCCAAGAGCGTGAGTGAGGAGACCGGCAACCGGATGGTGGTCTTTTCGAACCTCGGACATCCCATGGCGGTGACATTTGTGCAGAACAAGGTGACGGCATTCCGGCCGGATCAGGGGTATTGAAGGCTGAGATAAAGAAGACGCCGGCGGGATGCGCGAGCCACTTCCCGTGCACGCCTGCTCTCGCCAAGAGGGATTGATTTGAACCGAGGAGTCATCTATGCGCGTTCGCTTGCACGCAAACTCGGACTGATCCGAATCATTCATCGGTTCCGGTGTGCCGCGCCGTACGAACATCGTGTACATGAGGCGCTGATCCATTCGATTCGGCCTGGGGACGTGGTTTGGGATGTTGGCGCAAACGTCGGGGTCTACACAGCGCTTTTCAGCCAGATCGTCGGGAGCGAAGGGGCGGTGGTGGCTTTTGAGCCGCTGCCGGAGTCCTGCGAGCAGATCCGGCTGCGGATCGCCAATGAGAGCGGGGTGCGCATCGAGCAGGTTGCGCTGAGTGATCAGGACTGTGAGGGGCGGCTCGCCTTGCAGCAGGACTCGGTGGAGCACCATATTGCCGCGGACGGCCCCGGGCCGGAGAGGTCGATTCCGGTGCAGATCCGCCGCGGAGACACCATGCTGAAGTTATTGGAACGGCCCCCGAACGTGGTGAAGATCGATGTGGAGGGCTTTGAGGAAGAGGTTCTTCAGGGCATGCAGCAGGTACTGGACTCTCCGGCATTGAGAGCGGTGCTGGTGGAGGTGCACTTTGTGAAGCTGGAGCGCCGTGGCCGCCGAATGGCTCCAGCGAGGATCGAAAAGATGCTGCGCCGCAAGGGCCTGCGAACGACCTGGGTGGACGAATCCCATCTGATGGGGCAGCGTTAAGGGATCGCAGGGAGCAATTCTTTAGAGGTTCTTCAAGTGTGCGTCGCTTATACTCGAAGCTCCCATGCAGCCTGCCGCGCCGGAAAGACTCGATCATGCACTGCTGAAAAACTACGTGCTGGATCACGCGTTCGACGAGATGTTCGCCGGCCCGGATGACCTGCATCCGCGTTACGAGCCGGTATTCAACCGGTTCTGCTCGCTTCCGCCAGGGGAGCTGCAGCGCAGGAAGCAAGCTGCGGAGCTGAGTTTCCTGAACCAGGGGATCACGTTTACCGTGTATGGGCGGGGTGACCGCTCAGAGCACATCTTTCCCTACGACCTGGTCCCGAGAATTATTACTGCAGACGAATGGGCCAAGGTGGAACGCGGGCTCACCCAGCGGATTACCGCGCTGAATATGTTCCTCAAGGACATCTACAACGACGGGCGAATCCTTAAGGACGGAGTCGTGCCACGCGAGCTGGTCTACAGCTGCAAGCACTTCCGGCGCCAGATGGTGGGGCTGCAGGTGCCGCGCAACGTCTACGTGGCGATCTGCGGGACGGACCTGATCCGGATGGAAGACGGCGAGTTCGTCGTGCTGGAAGATAACCTTCGCGTTCCCTCAGGCGTTAGCTACATGCTCACCAACCGCAGGGTGATGAAGCGCATCCTGCCGCAGCTCTTCCGTGCTTACAACGTCCGGCCGATCGAGCAGTACACCCAGCTTCTGCTGGGGACGCTGCGTTCGCTTGCGCCCGAGGGACGTCCCGAGCCCAATATTGTGCTGCTGTCGCCGGGTGTATTCAACTCGGCGTACTTCGAGCACGCCTACCTCGCCCGGCAGATGGGAATTGAGCTGGTTGAAGGACGCGATCTGGTGACGCATGACAACGTGATTTACATGCGCACAACAGGCGGGCTGCGCCGGGTCGATGTGATTTATCGTCGCGTCGATGACGATTTCATCGATCCCATGGCCTTCCGATCGGATTCCATTCTGGGTGTGGCGGGGCTGTTCAATGCCTATCGTGCGGGAAACGTTTCGCTGGCAAACGCCTTCGGGACCGGCGTCGCCGATGACAAGGCCATGTACGCCTATGTTCCGGATATCGTGAAGTACTACCTCAACGAAGACCCGATTCTGCAGAACGTGAAGACCTATATCCTCACCGAACCGAAGTCGCGCCAGCACGTGCTCGAAAACCTGGACAAGCTAGTGGTGAAGTCGGTGGGGGAGAGCGGCGGGTACGGCATGCTGATTGGGCCAAAATCCACGGCGGCGCAGCGGGCGGAGTTCCGGGAGAAGATCCTCGCAGACCCGAGAAACTTCATCGCACAGCCAACCATTTCGTTTTCGCGGGCCCCGTGCCTGATTGGCAACGAGCTTGAGCCGCGCCATGTGGACCTGCGCCCTTACATCCTGTACGGAGACAAGGTGAACGTGGTGCCAGGCGGCCTGACGCGAGTCGCGCTGGAGAGAGGGTCGCTGGTGGTGAACTCATCCCAGGGCGGGGGGAGCAAAGACACGTGGGTCTTGAGCTGAGCGATCGCAGAACAGGAGTGAAGTCATGCTGAGCCGCGTTGCCGACAGCCTGTATTGGATGAGCCGCTACATGGAGCGGGCAGAGCACACCACGCGGCTGCTGGATGTGAATCTGAACCTGATGCTCGATGAGAGCGGGACCTCCTCGGACCATCGCTGGAAGCGGATGCTGTTGGCGCTGGGGAGTCCGGAGGGAGTGGCTTTTAAGGGCGATCCGTACGCTTTGACGGACAGAATGTCGTTCGATACGGAGGTGCCGGCATCAATCCTGTCATGCATTATCGCGGCGCGGGAGAACTCCCGGCATGTGCGCGAGCAGATCTCATCCGAGCAGTGGCACCGGCTGAACACCCTATACCTTCAGGTGACAAGGCCGGAGGCTCGCCGCATGGATCGTTCGGAGCCCTCGGATTTTCTGCAGCAGGTTATGGAGGGCGTGCACCAGTTTCAGGGAGTGAGCGACTCCACCATGAGCCATGGGGAGGGCTGGCAGTTCATTCAGGTAGGCCGGTACATCGAGCGAGCCTCTGCGACGGCGCTGCTGCTGGAGGCATATCACGACGACCTATGGATGTTGCACGAGCGCATCTTTGAAGGTACGGAATACCTGGAGTGGATGGGCTTGCTGCGTTCGGCGACCGCGTTTGAAGCCTACTGCAAGGTGTATACGGCAGATGTAACGCCGGACAGGGTGCTGGAGTTCTTATTGTTGGATGAGAACTTTCCCCACTCCGTGCGCTTCTCGATCGACACGCTGCAGTGCGCTTTGCAGGCGATCGAGGGCGGAAGCGGCCGCAGCAGGGCAGAGCCGCTGCGAATACTAAGCGGCCGGTTGCAGGCGTCGTTGCATTACGCAAGCGTGGAGGAGATTCTGCGCGGGGACGTGGTCGGGTATCTGCGTGAGATTCAGATGCAGTGCCGCAGAATTCACCGGACGATGTATGAGCTCTACATCCAATACAGCATTCAGACGGCATTGGCAGGATAAGAATTTTGGTGAACGAAGTGAACCAGCAATTGCAGCAGGTGCAATCGGAACATGAAAGGAGCGGGAGCACGATGTTCTATTCGATTCGGCATCTGACCAAGTTCCTGTACTCGAATCCGGTGAGCGAGAGCATGATGGAGACACGCATGCATCCGCGCTCCGATAACAACCAGCGCTGCCTGACGTTTCATCTCGCCGTCAGCCCGCGGTGCCGCGTGTTCAGCTATCGCGACCACCTGGGCAATCATATTCACCACTTCGATATTCCGGTGCAGCATGGACAGCTGGTCATCGTCGCGGAGTCGCTGGTTGAGGTGCAGCCCATGCCTGCGGTGCCTTCTTTCCTGGCTCCAGATGCGTGGGCGGAGCTGGACAACCTGGTCCAGGAGGGCGACTACTGGGAGATGCTGCTGCCGAGCGAGTTCGCGTGCCCTGGGCCTGCGCTGGATGCGCTTGCGGCGGAACTCGATGTGCGCCGGCGTGACGACCCGTTGATGGTGCTGCATCAGCTGAACGAGCAGATGTATCGGTACTTCGAATACGTGCCGAAGTCCACGCATGTGGATTCCCCGATCGACGATGCGCTGGCGATGCGAGCGGGAGTGTGCCAGGATTTTGCACATATTATGACGACGCTGGTCCGATCCAGGTTGAGGATTCCATGCCGCTATGTGAGCGGCTATCTGTATCACGGGCAGGAAGACCAGGACCGGTCAATTGCCTCGGCGACACACGCATGGGTCGAGGCCTTGATCCCACAGCTTGGCTGGGTGGGCTTCGATCCGACGAACTGGCTCGTGGCCGGCGACCGTCACATTCGCACTGCCATCGGTCGTGACTACGCCGATGTGCCTCCGACCCATGGCATCTTCCGCGGGCGAGCGAACAGTGAATTGACGGTCGCGGTGCGGGTGAATCCAACGGAAGCCACGGCTTCGCTGGATCAGGAGCTCCCGGTCCCGGAGGACTGGTCGATTCTCGTAGAGAAGGCGACTGCGCTGCCTGAGCCGCCGCCTGCAGCGACGATACGGCAACAACAGATGGCACAGCAGCAATAGCAGAGGCGCAAGGACTCCGCCGCGGCAGTCTAGAGGTTGAGCTTTTTGAAGATGCGTTCCGGGATGCTGCGGACGGCCCACATGATCGGCGCCCACTGAAAAGGAACGTACACCGTGTCCACTCGCTTATCAACTGCGGTGACGATGGACTGCGCCACCTTATCAACGTCGGCAAACTTCTCCGATCCCCTCATGCCCGCGGTCATTGCGGTCTTCACCGGGCCGGGCTTGATGGTCATCACCGTTACACCTTCGCGGTCGATGCGATTGCGCAGGCCGGCAAGGAAGGCCGTCAGCCCCGCCTTCGAGGAGCCATAGAGGTAATTGGATTTACGGCCGCGATCCCCGGCAACCGAAGAGAGCACGGCAAGCAGTCCGGCGCGGCGCTGGACACAGTAGTTGGCCAGCCAGGTGAGCAGCGATATGGGCGCGACCAGATTGGTATGGAGGATCTGCGCGGCATGCTGGAAGTCCTGTTCCGCGCGGGCCTGATCGCCGAGAATCCCATGGGCGAGCAATGCGACATCCATGCCCGTGAGCGAGTTGACGGCGTGCGAGAGGAGCTCCGCATGCTTCTCCGTGTCGTCCAGGTCAGCAACTGCCGTGCCAACGTAGGCGGCTCCGCGGGTCTTCAGGTCGGCAGCAACCACCGCCAGCTTTTCAGGATTCCGTGCGACCAGGAAGAGCTGCGCCCCCTGCGACGCCCAGATGCGGCAGACCGCCTCAGCAATGCCCGAAGTAGCGCCCAGCACCAGGATCTTTCGCGTGACTTTGGCAGATAGGCTCGCATTGTGGCGCTGAACTGGATGGACGGATCCGGCGGGGGCTGGCTGTGGGTCGAAGGCGCTTAGGGTCATACGGTCGGTCTGGCTCCGGTAGTGTCGGTGACGCGCTCCCAGAAGCTCGACGTAATCATGGGATCGCGGAAGCGGGCGAACCGCTCCCAATCGGGATAGAAGCTCTGGAACTGGTGGGGCGTCATCGCAGCGTCCTTGGCGGGATACAGGCGGCCGCCGTAGTCCAGCGTCATATCGCCCAGCCGTTCGAGCAACGGGAACGTGAGCCCCGCTTTGATCGGAAAATCCAGGGCAAACATGATGCCGGGGAGCGGGAAACTCATCATGCCGAGAGAAGGAATGTCGCCGAATGTCTTGAGCACCGCGAGGAAACTGGCAAGGCCTGAGTTCGCGATCTCGCGCAGAATGGCGATCGTGCCCTCCTTGGCCCCATCCCACGGAATGACGTACTGGAATTGCACCAGGCCGTTACGGCCATACATGCGGTTCCAGTGCAGAACGGAATCCAGGGGATAAAAGAAGGGCTCGTAATCTTGGAGAAGACGCACGTGCGGTTTGCGTTGTTTGTGGAAATAAACGGTGTTGAACGCGCTCACGGACGTACGGTTCAGCGCGAACCCTGGGGCATTCGCTGGGAAACGAAGTCGGGGTTCAGACGAACGCGTGAGTTCGGCGGGAACACGGGAGTGCTCGCCGAGCATGAAGATGCCGCGGGCAAAGTTTCTGCCGGTAGAGACGCAGTCCAGCCAGCTGACGGTGTACTCGACATCTTTGTACCGCTGCTTGAGGTCGAGGAACTCATCGATTCCGTGGAATTGGATCCCCTCGTAATCGATGCCACGGGAGACGATGGGCTTGAGCCGGAGCTGGGCCCAGCTGATCAACCCGGTAAGCCCCATTCCGCCGATTGTGGCGTGAAACCACTCTGGATTGTCGCGCGGGGAGCACAGCAGGCGTTTGCCATCCGAGCGCACCAGTTCAAAGCAGGGGACGTGATTGCCGAATGATCCAGCAGCCTCGTGGTTTTTCCCGTGGATGTCGTTGGCAATTGCGCCGCCCAGCGTAACGTATTTCGTCCCGGGGCTAACCGGCAGGAAGAAGCCCCGCGGTACGGCGAACTCGAGGATCTGCGCCAGGGTGACGCCGGACTCTGCGGTAATGACGCCGGTTTGCGGGTCAAAGTCGAGCAGGCGGTTCATGCCCGTGGTCTGCAGCAGGATCCCGTCCTTCAGCAGGCAGACATCACCGTAGCTGCGACCCATCCCCACCGGCAGTACATGCTCATGCGAGCCAGCCAGAATCGCCGGAAAATCGCTCTGCCAGTGGAGCTGGACCAACCGGCTGCTGTATTTGGGATATCGGCCCCAGGATTCAAACGGCGGTTTACCCGATGGCCGCACAGCCGCGGCAGCTGGGGGCAGAGATGCCGCGGATTCGACCGTGGAAGCGGGCATGAATTCTAGGATACCGTTTTACGCGAAGATGGTACTCGGCCTGCGTTCGCGTTTAGAGCGTCTCGGCTCCGAGTTCCAATACCCATGCTTTCTTTCGATCTACCAATTGCTGGTTGAGCAGAAGCGGCGAGAGATCGTCTGCGAATTTCTCAAGCGTCTCCAGGGTGAATGCCGCCTCGCCCTGGCCTTTCCAGGCGGATTGCAGAGAGCGGTGACGGCTCATTCCGCCCCGAAGCTGGAACCAGAGCGAGTTCTGGACAGCATCCAGATTCGGCGAGGAGCCGACCCAGACCTGGCCGGTTGCGGAACAGCGAACTGCGTAGATTCCGCGGGGAACACTCCG
>JAICMT010000192.1 GCA_025929125.1 Acidobacteriaceae bacterium
GACAAGAATGGAGAACCCATTCCTAATCCCGCCAAGGAACCCGCTCAGGACGGCCGTCTGGTGGCGCCCGACGAGGGGGGCCTGACGAACTACCGTTCTCCGGCTTTCGACCCCAAGACTGGATTGTTCCTGGTAAGCGCGTCGCCGGCCTATAGTCTTTACTTCTCCAAGCCGGCAGACGGCACTTACGGCTGGTCGGGCGCCGACTACACGCTGTGGAGCACGGGCGTGCTGGACGCAATCGACATCCAGACCGGCAAGATCCGCTGGTCGCACGATCTTGGGCGTCGCGCCGGATCGGGCCTTCTCACCACCGCTTCCGGACTGACGTTTACGGCCGATGCCAGCGGCAATTTTCTTGCGCTGGACACCGCGACCGGTAAGACGCTGTGGCACGCAGGCACCGGCGCGAGCGTTTCTTCCAATCCGATCACGTATGAACTGGATGGCCATCAGGTCGTCCTGACCAGCAGCGGCAGTGTGCTGTACGCTTGGACCCTGCCGCCGCATGCGAGTGGCGGCGCGGCTACTCGCACTGGTGCGGCCCAGAAGTAAGCGATCGAAGGAGACGTTATGAAAAGGTTGGTTCTTGCACTGACAGCGGGGTTGCTGTGGTTCTCCTTCGCGAATGCGTGGGCTGCGAGCCGCATTCCGGTTCTCATCCTCGATGGCGAAAGCGCTGCCCCGTACCACAACTGGCAGGCGATCACGCCCGTGCTGAAGAAAGAGCTCGAAGAGGTCGGAATGTTCGACGTGGAAGTGCTGACGGCTCCCCCAAAAGGCGCCGACTTCAGCGACTTCCATCCTGACTGGAGCAAGTACCGCGTCATCGTCTTCAATTACGACGCGCCGGACGATCGCTGGCCGGACAGCGTAAAGCAAAGCTTCGAAACCTATATGAAAAACGGCGGAGGACTCGTCACCGTACACGCCGCCGACAACGCCTTCCCTCACTGGGAGGCTTATAACGAGATGATTGGCGTTGGTGGATGGCGTGGACGCGACCAGACGTCCGGTCCCCACTGGATATGGAAAGACGGCAAGCTGACGGCTGACAACACCCCTGGCCGGGCAGGCCAGCACGGCCAGCGGCTTCCGTTTCTCGTCACCGCAAGGAACTCGACTCACCCGATTATGGCCGGCCTGCCAAAGACCTGGATGCACCAGGGCGATGAGCTCTACGCAAACCTGCGCGGACCCGGCAAGATGACAGTGCTGGCGACCGCCTACTCCGATCCCGCCAATCACGGCACCGGCGACGACGAGCCGATGGTGATGGTCTCGCAGTTCGGCAAGGGACGCGTATTGCACACCACCTGGGGCCATGATGTTATGGCGCTCAGCTCCGATGATGCAGTGGTCATATTCCAGCGCGGTGTGGAGTGGGCGGCGACCGGCAAGGTGACCCAACGTGTGCCGCAGGGCTTCCCCACTGCCAACACCGTCAGCTATCGCGCCGATCTCGAGTCGATGGACCCCAATGCGAAGAAGGGCCTCAACGCATTCGATGTGAATCCTCCTGCCCGTCAGGGCTTCCCGGGCGGCGGCCAGCCGCGCCAGCCCCCGGCGCAGCCACAGCCGCAGCATTAGGATCAGCTTCCACGCCATTCCCGAGGTGCGCATGAAGACAATTCAAGGGCCAGGCATCTTTCTGGCGCAATTTGCAGGAGACCAGGCTCCATTCAATTCGCTGGATAGCATCTGCAAATGGGCCGCTGGTCTGGGCTACAACGGCGTGCAGATTCCCAGCTGGGATGGCCGCCTGTTCGACCTGGAGAAGGCGGCGGGCAGCAAGAGCTACTGTGACGATGTGCTCGGCACAATCGCATCGCACGGCCTGAAGCTGACCGAGCTCTCCACTCATTTGCAGGGCCAGCTGGTCGCAGTACATCCCGCGTACGACCTGTTGTTCGACAGCTTCGCGCCTGCCTCGGTCCATAACAATCCTGCCGCGCGCACTCAATGGGCCATCAAGCAGATGCAGTTTGCGGCGAAGGCGTCGCACAATCTGGGCGTGAAGCAGCATGCGACGTTTTCCGGTGCGCTCGCCTGGCCGTATGTCTATCCCTGGCCGCAGCGCCCTGCCGGACTCATCGAGACCGCGTTTGAAGAACTCGCGCGCCGTTGGAAGCCAATCCTCGATGAATTCGAAGAGAATGGCGTCGATCTTTGCTACGAAGTCCATCCCGGCGAGGACCTGCACGACGGATCGTCCTTCGAGATGTTTCTGGATAGGGTCGGCAATCACCCACGTTGCAATCTGCTTTACGATCCCAGCCACTTTGTTCTGCAGCAGCTCGATTATCTGGAATACATCGATCTGTACCACGACCGGATCAAGATGTTCCATGTGAAGGATGCGGAGTTCCGGCCCACAGGGCGCCAGGGCGCCTATGGCGGATTCCAGCCCTGGGCCGGCCGTGCCGGACGCTTCCGCTCGCTGGGCGATGGACAGGTGGACTTCGGCGCGATCTTCTCTAAGCTTACACAGTACGGGTTCGATGGTTGGGCGGTAATGGAGTGGGAGTGCTGCATCAAGAACTCAGAACAGGGAGCCCGAGAGGGCGCTCCGTTCATTCAGCGGCATATCATCCAGACCGTCGACCGCGCCTTCGACGATTTCGCGAATGCGGGAACCGACCAGAAGATGCTTCGCACTCTGCTGGGTATGGAGGGTAATCCCAAATGAGCTCGGACAAAGGCAGACGGCTGCGGCTGGGAATGGTCGGCGGTGGTCCGGGAGCATTCATCGGAGCGGTGCACCGCGCCGCGGCCCGCTTGGATGACCGATGGGAGCTGGTTGCGGGAGCTCTTTCCTCCACGCCGGAAAAATCGCTGAGCAGCGCCAAAGAGCTCCACATCCCGCGCGCCTACAGCAGCTTCGAAGAGATGGCCAGGGCGGAAGCGAAACACCCTGAGCGGATCGATGCAGTGGCCATCGTCACTCCAAATCACATGCATTACGCCGTGGCCAAGGTCTTTCTGGACGCCGGCATCCACGTCATGTGCGATAAGCCGCTAACCACCACCGTCGACCACGCAGTGAAGCTGACGAAGCACGTAGAACAATCCGGGCTGCTCTTTGGCCTCACCCACACCTATTCCGGCTATCCAATGGTTCGCCAGATGCGCGAAATGGTGCTCGGCGGCGAAATTGGCCCCGTGCGGATGGTTCAGGTGGAGTACGCGCAGGGCTGGCTGGCTACGCCGCTTGAAAACACCGGCGCGAAGCAGGCGGAATGGCGCACGGACCCGGCGCGCAGCGGGCCGGGCGGATGTCTCGGCGACATCGCAACACACGCGTACCATCTGGTGCGCTTCACCACCGATCTGAAGCCGCTTGAGCTCTCGGCCGACCTAACGACCTTCGTTCCCGGACGCCGTCTCGACGACAACGTACAGGCTCTGCTCCGCTTTGAAGGCGGCGCGAAGGCGAGCCTCTGGTCCTCCCAGATTGCGATTGGCGAAGAAAACAATCTGAACATCCGCATCTACGGCCAGAAAGGGTCGCTGGCCTGGAGCCAGGAGAACCCAAACTATGTCCGGCAATCGAAGCTGAATGAGCCCGACCGCACGCTGACCCGTGGCGGCCCGGGAAACGGAACCATCGCAACGCGCAGCACTCGTCTGCCCACCGGACATCCGGAGGGCTACTTCGAAGCCTTCGCACAGCTCTACAAAGATTTTGCCGAACTGGTTGCGGCTCGAACCGAGGGACGCGCTCCGGATCCGCTGGCGACGTTGCTGCCGAATTGCGAAGACGGTCTCGCCGGCGTGCAGTTCATCGATGCGGTGCTCCGCTCGTCGTCCAATGCTTCTGCGTGGACGCCACTGAGCTGACCCGGCACAAGCCTGCTCTTGAGGCCAGAAACGGAAGCACCTCTGGCCTCGTCTATTGCATTGATATGGCGCGTTTCCGAATACGGTTTGGCCTCATGCTTGCCGCTGCTCTGCTGACGGTAAGCGGATGCCGTTCTCATGAGGATGTGCCGATCGGAAAGCACATCAAGCCTTCAATTCCCCTTGGACTTCCGCCGCTCCCGATTCCGAAAGACAATCCGCTTACCGCAAACTCCATTGCACTGGGTCGCAAACTATTTTTCGATAGGCGCCTTTCGCGCGATAACAGCGTATCCTGCGCCAGCTGTCACGATCCGGCCAAGGCCTTTACCGATGGCCGCGCCGTTTCCGCCGGAGTGGCAGGAAGCTTGGGCGTGCGCAACGCTCCCACCGTGCTCAACGCGGCCTACCTGAAGACACTCTTCTGGGACGGTCGCGCGAGCAGTCTCGAGGACCAGTCCGGCAGCCCGATGCAGAATTCCGTCGAGATGGACCAGAACCATATGCTGACGGTCTTCCGCGTCAATGCCGATCCGGAATATCGCGCTCTGGCCTCGAAGGCCTTCGGTTCCCCGTCGCTCAATCTGTTGCGCGTAGAGAAGGCGATTGCCGGCTTTGAGCGCACACTGCTCAGCGGGGACTCTCCCTTCGACCGCTATCAGTATGGCGGCGACAAATCCGCTCTCACGGCCAGCCAGATCAGGGGGCTTGTCATCTTCAAGGACCCGGCGCGCGGAAACTGCGCC
>JAICMT010000027.1 GCA_025929125.1 Acidobacteriaceae bacterium
ACGGGCCCGGTGGGCGTACATTGCCGGCTTGCCTGCCGAAGAAGTCGCTGTCGATGGCATTCACCGCGCTCACCTTGGGGAATGGTTTGCTGCTTGCAATCGTGAGTTGCAACGTATTGGCGTCGAACTGGATCTGCGCGTCGCTGACGACGCTATTCTTGTCCCAGCCGTGCTGGCGCCACGCCGCCAGATCCATATACTGCTTGGAATCGCCGGTGTAGAGGCCCTGAAAATTGGTGGGCATGGAGGCGTAGAAATTGCCGTCGGCCTGGTTGTCGGGGTTGAGGTACACGATGGCGGATTTGCCGCATTGAGCAATGATATTGTTCGACACGTTGTTGCCGATGGCCGTTCCGCTGTTTCGGCGATCAGGGCGAATGATGGTAAAGATGCCGGAGTTGTCGCAGCGGCCAATGAGGTTCTGCGCGACGATGAGGTGATCGTTCGCGTCGATGAAGACACCCGACCCGGCGCATCCATACTGACCCGGAGTGCCGGGCTCGGCATTTCGCACGTCCCAGATGATGTTGTTGTCCACCTGATTCTGCGCGAGGTTCATCTCCATCTTTACGGCGGTGCTGTAGCTGAGGATGTCGGCAAAGATGTTGCTGGTGACGCGGCAGTTGACGTGACTGCTATCAAGCCAGATGCCGGTGGCGTGGCGCATGTGGCGGACGACATTGCGGCGGAACATGAGATTGTGAGCGCGATGGAACTTGGCGCCCGCGGCCTCTGCGCCGCGTTCGGCATCGGCCCAGCCACACCACTCGATGAGATTGTCTTCCACGAGTGTGTTGACCGCACTCATGCCGGCGACGCCTTCGACGCCACAGTATCGGATGGTGTTGCGGCGGATAATCTGCGAATCTCCGGCCTGCGGCACCAGATTGTTGCCGCCGTCGTTGGCCATGTCCAGGCCGACGCCGTTGGCCCACTCAAATGTATTGTCTTCGATGATCCAGTGATTGCCGCCGGCGGTAGATACCAGCCCGTACTGCGGAAAGGGATAGGCGTTACCGGCATGCTGAAAACGGATTCCTTTGATGCGGATGTAGCCGAGCCCTTTTTGTGCAGGGACGAAGACCTGATTGTGGGTGGTGGCTTCGATGAGATGGTCGGCGGGAGTTCCCGAGGCAAGACGGATATGAATCGCGGTGCCTGAGTCTTCCACCCAGAACCGCGCGTTGGGTGTGCCGCCAATTTCCTGCATGATGCGGCCGCCGCGGCGCCGCGCGGGAAGTCCGTTCTGCGGTTTTGGGGGGACGGTGAAGTCGGGAAACGGTTGCAGATTGGGCTGAGCCAGCTCGCGCAGCTGCTCCACCGGCTCAAGGGGTTTGCCGTCGACGAACACCAGTCCGCGCTTACGCAGATACGGTCCCATATCCACGATTGCGGTGTTGAGCCACTGCCAGCTACCCATGTTGCTGGGCAGAGCGAAAGGCTGATAGGAGTCGGGAAACATGGTCCCGGTAAATTCATAACGCCAAGCGGTGATCGGCGTGGGCGGCTGATCCGCCGCACCATTGGTGCGGTTACGGCCCATCGAAACGGATTCCTGTTGCCAGCCGTCTTTGAGGATTGCGGAGCCTTTGACAATCACCTCGGCTCCCGGAGCAGCTTCATAGCTAATCATCTGCGTGGGACTGGAGCCGCCACGCGCCGGTCGGACGCACTCGCGGTAGGTGCCGGAGGCGATGACGACGCGTTCGCCGGGTTGCAGCACCTGGGCAGCCCGGTTGATGGTACGAAAGGGGCGCACCTTCGTGCCTGGACCGCTATCGTCGGCTCCAGATGACTGGTTGTCCACGTAGTAGGTCTTAATGAAAGTGAGCGGCTGCTCCCACTGCGGGAATTCTGTGCCGTCGGGCAGGCGCGATTCCGAAGAACCGGGCTGCGCGGCGCCGAGGGCAGCTGGATTCTGTCGCTGGCCGAAGGCGCGCTCACTCAAGCCGCCTACCGCGCTTACGGCTGCGGCGTACTGCAGAAAGCGGCGGCGATCGATAGTTTGGGATGGGCTGTCCTGCTCAGAAGCTTTAGAAAGAGCCGGGGAAGATTGCGTTGGTTCTGATTTCATGGGGAAGCCACCTCAGCAGGGGTATCTGCGCGCCGCAACATAGTAGCGTCAACTCCTTATGGCTGGCCACGCAGTGAGAATGCGGCAGAGCATCAACCAAGATGGCTGTCGAAAAACTTCGCCAGTGCCGTCATGGCTTCATGCGACTCGGGCAAATCGGGGTTTTCCCAGAAGAAGTGCCACATGCCTTCGAAGATGTTGAGGTCTGCTTCCACGGCGGCGTTGCGCAGCTTGCGGTGCAGAAGCACGGTCTCGCTGAGGCACATGTCGCGTGTGCCGGAGAGCAGGAAAGCTGGGGGATAGCCCTTGGGAATGTCGCCATCCAGCGCCGTAGCGGGCGGCTGATCCGACGTGCGCGCGGGCGGCTGGTGAAAGGGAGGGTTGCCGGAGGGAAACGCGCTTGAAAGTGCGGCATCCAGGCCATTCATGGTGTAGCGCGAGTCGCCGTGATTGCCGCCCCCCGAGCATGTGTTGAGTCCCACTGCGCCGGGCAAGGGAAGCTTCAGGGTTGGAAGCCAGAGAATCGTTGTTTGGGCGAGGGTGCAGCCGCCGGAAGCGCCAAACATTCCGATGCTCTTTGGCTTGTACGTCTTCAGTAACTCGCGATAGACCGCGACGATATCCTCATTCCCCGGGATTGAGGGCCCTCCGCCGCGGTAGTTCACCTTGATTACCTTCAGTTGGCCCAGGCTGGCGACGGCGATCGCTTCGGCGTCCATCTCAAATTCCATGACAACTTTGTTCCGGTTCTTCGCAGGAATGACCCTGGGCGAATAGATGGTCACTCCTACGCCGCCGATCGTGCTGCTCTCTTCGACAACGGGATAGGCCTTGAGAGCGGCGGCTTTGCTCGAGCCCCGCGGTGACGGAGCCGGAGCTTCGGCGGCGGGTGCCGATGCGAGGCCACCGCGTGCGGCGGACGCCTGCGCATGCTGCACCATCATCTTTATGTAAGCTGCGCGGGCCGCATCGCTATTGAGTGCAGGCGGCGGAATCGTACGTGGACCAAAGTGCAAGGTGCCGTCTGGATCCACGATCATCTGGGGAATAGTCGGTGCGCTGGTGAGGGCTGCCGGGTCGAGTTTCTGCGGCGGATTAGAGTCCTGCGCCGCACAAACGGTCGAGGCAAGCGGCACGGCCATCACCATCGCGGTCAGGGCATAGGCGATCGAGTTTCTCACTGGATAATTCCTCCACTTCCTTTGGCCTTGCGGCGCCATTACTTCACGTAACCTCTTTCCCGGTAATAGCGCATCGCGCCGGGCGCCATGGGAATGACTTTGCTGCTGGCTACAAGTCGCGTGTCGTAATACCAGGGATCGCCGTACATCCGGAACAGCTCCTGGTGTTCATCCAGCGCCTTGGCAACTGCGTAGGTAAAGCTGTCAGGCGCATCGTCGCGGACATAGATGACGTGGGAAGAGCGCATCACGGTGGGGATCGGGCGTTCGAGTCCGCGCAACAGTGCGATGGGAGCAGTCGCCGCGGAGTATCCGGGTTGATTTTCCAGCTTCTTCAGCAGGGGTTCCGGCACGTCGAAGAAGACCAGGTCGTCGAGTTGGCTGGCCTCGTACCACATGCGTTGCTCGGGCGTGTCCACCAGCAGCCCTCCGCCGATGAAGACATCCGCAGTGGCGCGCTTCTCGCGGTCCTGGCTCGTGATGAACCCGCCGCCCTTAGCCTTTAGCGCCTCTTCGGTGATGCCGTAATAGGAGAGCACCTGGTCGACCGCGCTGTCGTGCGAGGTGAAGGCGATCCATGTTGGTTGACTGCGGCTCTTGATCTGGGCGAGGTCCGTAATGCCTGATTTCTTGTTTGCCGCCATCAGGAGGAAATTGGGCTGCTGCACCATCGCGATGATGCGATAGTTGTGCCTCTGCTTGCGGTCTTTCGCATAGGCGCCTTCCCCATTCCAGGCGTTGGTCAGGTTGATCTCGCTGGTTGCGCTGATGTCCGGAACCGCGATCGGAGGCGGCTCGACGTAGGGGTTGCTCTCGGCGCCCGGAGGAATGACAGGCTTGGTCTTGTCGGCCATCTCCCGCGGCCCATAGCTGGACCAGCAGATCCAGCAGATCTGCACGTCGTAGCCATAGGGCTTCATCGCCGCCCTGGTGACCGCCGCGAGCACGCCCCATGGACACGCCTTGCAAGCCCCGGCGAAGACCGGCCGTTTGATTGCGATTCCTGTTGGGCCAACATCGACTGGCGCCAGGGACCGGGATGCCGTGGCTCGCTGCTGCGTGGGCGCGGGTGGCGCGGCGAAGAACAAAGCGCCGGCAAAAGCGATTAATAACAAGACAGTTTTCATGGGACTCCATTCTGCCACGGCACGAGCTCCTGATGATGAAAACATACGGCGACGTTTCACGATGTATTGGGCGAGGTGGACTGGCAGAGAGAAGTTGGGAAGGTGCAGATTTGCGACCAGCACGATCCTGAGCTTGCTGTACTTCGATGCGTACTCCTAAAGTCACACAGGTGCCTGACAGGCTTAGTATTGTGGTGCCCAATGAAGTGGCTCCACTGCTGGCAGTGCTGCCGTCGGAGAAGCGCGCTCTACCGTGGGCTGGTGAAAGGAAATTGAATTCCAGGACGGACGATATCTAAGGAGAAGCAAGGTGACGATGAACCGGCGCGAATTCATAGCGACTTCCGCAGCGGAAGCCGCGATGTTGAGCCAGAGCATGCGGGCTTTTGCCGCGCCGACTGCCGGTATTGAGGCCTCGATCGATGTGGGGAAGGTCTTTGGACCGGTGTCGCCGTTGATCTTCGGCGGATACATGGAGCCAGCGACGACGCGCGTGTGGTCAGAGCTGCTCTATGACCGCAAATTCATGCGTGCGGTTACGGATGCGCCCGCGCCACCTGCCGGCAATTCGTTTATTCACCAGGGTGGACAACCGTGGCGGCCAATTGGATCCATGTCAGCGGTTGAGATGGACAAGGTGCGTCCCTGGGTTGGTGAGCAGAGCCCGCGCATCACGCTGAGCGGCTCTGAACCGCGGGGTATTCAGCAGAGCGGGATGCGTCTCGGCAAAGGCAAGTCCTACATAGGCCGCGCTGTCCTTGCCGGAGATCCGACAGCGAAGGTCCAGGTGCGTCTGGTCTGGGGATCGGGTACAAGCGACTCGCAGATGGTGACCGTGCCTGCGCTCTCACGCGAGTACCGCAAGCATCCACTCAAATTCACCGTAGCCACGGATGCACAGGACGCCCGTATAGAGATTGTGGGCACGGGCAGCGGCAGCTTCCATGTCGGAACTGTGTCGTTGATGCCAGCAGACAATGTGCAGGGCTTCCATGCAGGGCTGATCCGCCACATCAAAGAGGCCGGCTTTCTGATGGCCAAGTGGCCGGGCGGCAACTTCGTCTCAGCATACGACTGGTATGACGGCCTGGGCGATCCAGACAAGCGGCCGCCAAAGCCGGAACCTATGTGGGGTAATGCCATCGAATCCAATGACGTGGGCCTGCACGAGTTCTTCGCATTCTGCAAGCTCATCGGTGCGGAGCCGGATCTCGCCGTCAATACAGGCTTCGGTGAAGCGCGCGTCGCAGCAGAAGAGGTTGAGTATTGCAATGGCTCCGTTGATACTCGGCTCGGCAAACTACGAGCGCAGAATGGCCATCCGGAGCCGTTCAACGTGCGGCTTTGGACCATCGGAAACGAGATGTACGGTCCTTGGCAGTACGGCTACATGCCCGCGGACCAGTACTGCGTAAAGCACAACTATTTTGTGCAGGAGATGCGAAAGGTCGATCCGAAGATCAAGGTCACCTCGGCCGGGGCCAGCGTCTGCGAGGCATCTTGGTGCGCGGCCGAGCAGAGGCAGTTCTCCGCCAGCATGTGGCAGCCGCCGGTGCAGGGGCCGCTGCCCGTCGGAATCAAGAGCACACGGGATTTCGACGGCTGGATGCTCTCCAACTCGGCCGACTATATTGACTTCCTCTCCGAGCACACTTACTGCTATCCCGACCTCGCCTTCGATTCGGCGAAACAGGCGTTCGTCGATGTGCATGATCCGCTGGAACTGCGTGCGCGGCGAGATGCGAATCGCATCGGCGCGGCCTTCGAAATGCTTGACCGCTACAAAGCGGCCATTCCGGGGATAGCAAACAAGGACATCCGCTTCATCTTTGACGAGTGGGGCACGCGCTTCCGCTCCGCCGCCGGCGCGGTAAACTTCCAGCGCCCAGTGGGCATGGTGACGCCGATGACTTACGCGCTCTTCCTGCATGAGTTGTTCCGCCATTCGGACATGGTGGGCGCGAGCTGCCCCACCGGCGGCCTCGGCACGTTCCTCTCGGATATCACCGGCGACGCGGTCGGCTTCGCTGCCGAGGCGCTGATGATGAAGATTATGAGCAATCACTTCGCGAATGCGCATCCAGTCGCCGTCGACGGCAACTCACCACAGCAGGTGGCCAGCGGAACGCCGTACGTCGACATGGGAAGCAAACCGACTGGCAGTCCAACCTTCCCGCTCGACGTGGTCGCGGCCTTCTCGCTTGACCGCAAGAAGTTCATCCTCTCCGTGGTCAATCCCAGCGAGCAGCCGCACCAATTGACTCCGCACATTTCGGGCCTGCGGCTCGGCGGCGGCAAGCTCTCGCGGATCGTCGCTCCCAGCATTACCGCGGTCAACGTCGCCGGTCAGGAACCTGTCATCAAAATCATCGAGACGCCGCAGGGGCCGCTCAGCGAAAAGCTTGAGTTGCCGCCGATCAGTGTCAGCGTTTATGAGCTTGATATTGAAGGGGTATAGAGTTATCGGGTTCCCGGAGGAAGCTTTCTGATGACGGACGGCAGAATCCACACCAGACAATTTCAATAGGATCAGCGAATGAAAATGCGGATTTTGGACTCGGTTCTCTTGCTGGCTACGGTCGGCTGCGTGTACACGCATGCGCAACAGCCTGCACCCAACAGTGTCGACGGGCATAAACTCGCGGCCCAGAGAGCGGCTGGCTTGGAATATCCCGGGTTACTGGGCCGCCTGTGCGTCGTTACTCCGCACAAAGAGAATGCACCGCCGCGAACGCCGTCCTCCGCTGCACGACGCCCAGCGCCAGACCGCGCCAGTTGGTACGCTCCGCCGTTCAAAGTCTTCGACAATCTCTACTGGGTCGGCACCAAGGTCCACTCCTCCTGGGCTTTGAAGACAAGCGACGGCATCATCCTGATCGATACCCTTTACAACTTTGCGTCGGAACCCGAGATCGTCGACGGATTGACGAAGCTCGGCCTGGATCCTGCAACCGTGAAATACGTGATCGTTTCACACGGACATGGCGACCACGACGAAGGCGCCAATCTGATGCAGCAGCGTTTCCATGCTCACGTCATCATGGGCGGCCCGGATTGGGATGCGATCGAAAAGGCTAATCCTATGCCCGGGGGTACCCCGAAGCGGGACATGGTCGCTACCGACGGAGAGAAACTCACGCTAGGCGACACGACCGTAACAATCGTTCTGACTCCAGGCCATACGCTGGGAACGCTCTCACTGTTGTTCCCGGTCAAAGACCAGGGGAGGCCGTTGAACGTGGTCTACTCCGGTGGCACTGCCTTCAACAACCAGTTCGACGCGGACCGTTTCCAGATGTACATCGCTTCTCAGCGGAAACTGGCCAAGCTGGCAGCCGATTCCGGTGCAACGGTCCTGCTGTCGAACCATTCCGAGTTCGACGGCGCCTATACGAAGGCAAGGCTGCTTGCCAGTCGCGGCCCAAACGATCCGAATCCGTTTGAGGTGGGACACGACTCGGTGGCGCGCTACTTCACCACAAGTGATGAATGCGCTCAGGCCGCGCTGCTCGAGTACAAATAAGCGCGCAGTTGCGATTTCTTGCTCGGTGATGCCCTGGATGCCAGCAACTAAAGCGCGTTGGCCGCACCTTCCGATTGGATCGGACCGAAGGCGGCTATCTATTCAGGCCGCGAGTTATGATCGACGGGAATGTTCCCGATTCGATAGCACAGTTACTACGTGCGACCACACGACGATAACTCGGCAGAATGAAGTGGGAAGTGAAACTCTGGTGGTGATGACATGAAGATTCGCGTGCTTTCGTCCTTATTGTTCACGGCATTCCTTTTCCATTCTGGCGCTGCTCACGCTACTCCTGTGGAGTTCGCGGCGGAGGAGATCAGTGCGGCGGCAAAGGCTTTGTCGGTGACCGCACCGCACGTCAGCTTCAAAATCGACAGTGCTTTGGGACCTCAGGCCTACCGCCTGAGTCGCGGCGCGGACGGGACGGTCATCGTAACCGGCGGCGACGCGTCGGGCGCCATGTATGGCGGCTTGGATATCGCCGAAGGGCTGCGTTTGGGAACCGTGAATGAGCTCGTCTCCGATCCTCGTCTGCACACGCCGCATATTATCGATCGCGGCATCAAATTCAATGTCCCGCTAGACTTCAGGACTCCCACCTACTCCGACAGGAATACATCGTCGCAGGACAATATTCCGGAGATGTGGTCGATGGATTTCTGGCATGAATTTATCGATGAGATGGCGCGCGACCGGTACAACGTGCTTTCGCTCTGGAGCGAGCATCCGTTTCCGTCCATGGTCAAGGTTCCCGAGTTTCCGGACGTCGCCCTCAATGACGTCTGGCAGGGAAAGATGGATGCGAACGGAGCTTACACAGAACACACTGTCGTCAAAACGATGACCATGGATGAAAAGATCGCGTTCTGGCGGGAGGTGATGCAATACGCACACGACCGCGGTGTCGCAGTCTATATATTTACCTGGAATGTTTTCACCCACGGCGCGACTGGGAAATATGGCATCACGGACGCAATGTCCAATGCCACCACCATCGCATACATGCGCGACTCAGTCCGCGAACTAATCAAGACTTACCCTCTGCTCGACGGCATGGGCATCACTTCCGGTGAGAACATGCCGCGCGCGACAGACGACGAGAAGGAAAACTGGATATGGGCTACCTATGGGGAGGGAGCTCGAGATGCGCTGCGCGGAAATCCGCATCGCAAGTTCCACATCATCCATCGCTTTCATCAGACCAGCCTCAGTCAGATCATGCAGCACTGGAAGGACTTCCCGGGCCCAGTCGATTTCAGCTTCAAATACTCCGTCGCGCACATGTATTCGATTGCGAACCCACCCATGATCAAGGACGGCCTGAGTGTTCTTCCGCCCGGGAAGAAGATGTGGCTGGAGGTGCGCAACGACGATATCTATTCGTTCCGCTTCGGCGATCCAGACTATTTGCGTGATTACGTCACGAACATGCCGCCCGCCAATTTATCAGGCGGGTACATGATGGGAGGGGACGGTTACTGTCTTGGGCGCGAGTTTCTGGACCGCGATCCCGGCCCCGGCCCGCGCCAACTGGTCATCAAAAAGCAGTGGTATAGCTTCATGCTGATGGGCAGGTTGAGTTACGACCCCACGCTGCCCGATACCCACTTTCAGGACGTACTGGCGGCACGCTTTCCCGAAGTCAGCGCGTTCGGTCTTTACCGCGCGCTTCAGGCTGCCTCGGAGACGATGCCGCTGATCACCCGGTTTTTCTGGGGAGACATCGATATCAAGTGGTTCCCGGAAGCCTCGTCAAGGAATCCAGCCCAGAAGAGGTATTACACGGTGCTCGACTTCGCCGAAGGCGAGTCAATGCCCGGCGCGCATGTGCTGAACATTCGCCAGTGGAGGACGAACCTGCTGGAGAAGCGCCCCATGACGGAAACAACGCCATTGCAGATCGCGGATGCGCTTGAGACCGCCTCCCGCGAAAGTTTGCATTCTGTTGCCGCCCTACGGATGCAGACTCCCACCGCAAACGAGGTGGAGTATCGCAAGACGCTGGTGGACTGTGAGTCGCTAGGATGGCTGGCGGAGTACTACGCGGAAAAGATTCGTGCAGCCAGCGATCTCGGATTGTATGACCTGAGCAGCGATGCCAGCCAACAGGCTTCGGCGGAAGCCCATCTCAACAGCGCGCTGGAGGCCTGGAAACATTATGCAGCGGCGCGCGACGGGCAGTATGTTCCGGCGCTGTACGGGCGGGCAGGGTACGTCGACATTACCGCGATGACGGCCAGGGTTGCGGACGATCTGACAATTGCTCGCGAATGGAAGCCC
>JAICMT010000368.1 GCA_025929125.1 Acidobacteriaceae bacterium
ATGGGCCTGAAGCTGGCCATCGACGACTTCGGGACCGGCTACTCCAGCCTCAGCTACCTGAAAGAGCTTCCGGTCAGCAAACTCAAGATCGACCGCTCTTTCATCCGCGGCGTCGCCATCGATGCGGATGATGCGGCCATTACGACCGCCATCATCCACATGGCGCACACCTTGAACCTGCAGGTCATCGCGGAGGGAGTCGAAAACGATTCCCAGTTCACCTTCCTGCGCCAGAATCACTGCGACGCCATCCAGGGCTTCTACTTCAGCACGCCGTTGGACCGTGCCTCGCTGGAGCGATCGCTGCGTCCCTCAGCAGATTCAGCAACCTGCGCGGATCTGGACCCGCCGGTATGCGCCGAGATACCCTGACGCCGCAAAACCAGCGAATCTCCGGCCAAAATCCCGTATTCTGGAGTGGATGGTCCCTCCCCAGGAGGCGAGTCCACAAAGGAGATCAGCGCACAATGGCAGAGATTACGGACAAGTCAAAAAAGGCGAAGGCGCCGGCTAAACCGCGGGCAGCTGCGGGAGCGGCGAAGAAGACACCCGCCAAAGCATCCACGCAATCCAGCAGCAAAGCGACGGCGAGCACCACGCCTCGCGTGCCCAGCCACGAAGAAATTGCCCGGCTGGCGGAAAGATACTGGGCGGAACGAGGCCACCACGACGGCCACGCAGAGCAGGACTGGCTCCGCGCCGAGCAGGAGCTGCTGAAGCAGGCCTCCTAAACTGCACCGGAACGCCCGCGGAACGACATTGCATGTACTCCTGAGGCCCGAGCCGTAAGCAGGTTCGGGCCTTGCTACATCGCTTCTACGAGGACTATTCGACGTGAACCGTATTCTGGGAAGAAGCCTGGCGGCTCTCGTGCTGGCCCTTCCCATCACCTATTCGGCAGACTGGCTTCTCTGGCGAGCCCGCATGGCTGCCGGGGCAGGCATGGGAAGCGCTCACGTCGGCCGCATGATCGTGACTCCACTGAAGGGGAACAAGGATGAGTACGACTGGGGCGGCGAGGTGGATGTCGACTGCAGTCGGTCCCTGTTCCCGCAGGCCGGAGAAGGCGCCTGCTGGTGGCTGACCCACAAGAAGGTCGTATACGAGCGGTGAATTCGGCGTACCCATTTGAAACTAGGTCATTTATGGATACGCGATTGGGAAGGCGTGCCTGTTTCAGCCGTCCCCGGTATAGCGGTTCAGCGGGATGCCCCTACGAAGCCTGCACGCCGAAATCTGGATTGGAGCGGAGATATTTACCAAATCCACTCAACGAGAGGACTCCAACGCAGCGAGTTGCATGCGGGTCCCACCAACGTGGACTCACGCCCTCTATGTAGGCTGCGCTATCATGCTTGGCATGAGGCTCCTCCCCAGATTCGGCCGGCAACCCTACCCGTCGCAGGTCCTGGTAGAAGGAGATCCAGGGGTTGACATGGATGAGGGGATCGAAGCGGCGTTGCGCCAGGCGACCGGCGACGGCGTTGAAAAGGAATCACATTTGTTCCGAACCGTCGGCTGGGTTTCGGCCGCGCTCGGCGCTGTTGCACTTGGACTGGTAGTTGGGGCCGAGCTGCGCAGCCGCTACAAGTTCAACCACCGCACGCCCTACGACGCCTACGCCCACTCCGGCGACGAACTCAAGGATGTCGAGTGGGGAGTCGGCATCTAGCTCAGTCTCGGTGTTCAGTTGCGTTGAGGATCGCCACCGCATTGTGATTCGCGGCGCCTCATTTACCATCGAGCACGATGACACCAATCAAGTTAGCACTGTTGTTTCCCGGCCAGGGTTCGCAATCGGTTGGCATGGGGCGCGAGTTCTACGACAATTTTCCTTCTGCGAAGGCAGCTTTTGAAGAGGCCGACGAAGCGCTCGGCTTCGCCCTCACGCGGCTGATCTTCGATGGTCCGGAAGAGACGCTTCGGCTAACCGAACATACGCAACCGGCGCTGCTGACCGTCTCCACGGCTCTGGCGCGTGTCTTCGCCGAGCGCTACGGTCAAAAAGAAATCAACCCGGCCTTTGCTGCCGGCCACTCGCTGGGCGAGTATTCCGCCCACGTAGCCGCCGGAACGCTCAGCTTCGCCGATGCGGTGCGCACAGTCCGCCTTCGCGGCCGCTACATGCAGGAGGCCGTTCCAGCCGGCGAGGGCGCCATGGCCGCGATTCTGGGTCTCGATCCGGTCCTCGTTCAGTCAATCTGCGAGCAGGTCTCCGACCAGATGACTCCGTTGCCCAAGACGCCCGGAGCCGATACGTTCGACGCCAGGCTTGCTGTAGTCTCGGCGGCGAACCTGAACTCGCCCACGCAGACCGTAATCTCGGGAGCGAAGGCCGCGGTGGAACGTGCTGCGGATCTCTCAAAACAAGCTGGCGCGAAGCGCGCGATGATGTTGCATGTCAGCGCTCCATTCCACTGCTCGCTTATGCAGCCCGCGCAGGACGCGCTCGCGGCCGACCTGAGCACTCTCGAGTTCCGCGATCCCGCCTTCCCGGTCGTCGCTAACGTGAGTGCCGCATTTGTGAAATCTGGCACAGCGGCGAGAGAAACCCTGATTGCTCAGGTCACGGGAGCAGTGCGCTGGATCGAGTGCGTGCAACTGCTGGTGGAGCATGGAGCAACTCACCTGGTCGAAGTTGGGCCGGGCAAAGTATTGAGTGGCCTTGTTAAACACATCCTGCCCAAGGGCGCACCGCAGCGCATTTCACATGTGGAGAATTTGGCATCTCTTGAGGCCACAATGGCAGCCTTCTAGCTGCGGATCCGGTCCAAGGAGATGGAACGGTAAACTTGGAATTGGAGAAACACGATGCAACCCGGCGACCTCGTTGAAGATTTCACGCTTCAGAATCAGGACGGAAAAACCGTTCACCTCAGCGACTACAG
>JAICMT010000074.1 GCA_025929125.1 Acidobacteriaceae bacterium
CAGGGTGCCATTCCCGGGCGCGATCTCGATACTGCCCAGGCGACACTCGTGCAGGCGAAGGCCGCTTTCGACATAGCCCAGCAACACCTGAACTCGTTGGAAAAGGTGAGTAACCAGGCGGCAATCCAAAATGCCCAGGGCACCCTGGAGTCAGCGCGCGGCAAATACCTGGGCGCTGAAGCACAGCTGAGCTATACCGACATACGCAGCCCCATCTCAGGTGTGGTCACGGAGCGGCCACTCTTTGAAGGAGAAACCGCTGCCGCCGGTACTGCACTTATTACCGTCATGGATACCTCCGCGCTCATCGCGAAGCTGCATTTGGCCCAAAACCAGGCCCAGCAGCTGAGGCTTGGGGCTCCGGCGATGCTGCAGGTACCAGGCATGGACGAGCCAGTATCCGCTAAGGTCGCGCTGGTAAGCCCTGCACTCGACCCGGGCAGCACCACGGTCGAGGTCTGGCTGCGCGTCGACAACCGGACAGGCGCATTGAAAGCGGGAACTCCGGTTCACGCGACCATCACCGGCCGCACGGTGACAAATGCACTTTCTATTCCCGCATCCTCGATCCTCACTTTGCAGGAAGGCGGCGGCAAGTATGTTATGGTCATCGCGGCTGATTCGACCGCTCATCGCAAACCGGTGGCTCTGGGAGTTCAGAACTCCGAACGCGTGCAGGTGCTCAGCGGTATCACCGCTCAAGACATGGTGATCTCGTCCGGAGACTATGGCCTGGATGAGAACACGAAAGTAAAAATCGGCACCGATCCAGGAGAGCAGGGCGACGACAAGGACGCAGGCGACAAGGGAAAGGATGCGGACGATAAGTGAACGAGCCCGCATCGCAATCCGTCAGCCGAGGTTCAGGGCCGCATTTCTGGCTCGCCCAACTATCCCGCACCATCTTCTTCGCAGTCGTCGTCCTTTTCATCGCGGGAATTTATGGAGCGCTCCGCGTTCCGATCGCTGTCTTTCCGGACACAAATTTTCCTCGTGTCGTGATCGGTGTAGATAACGGCGTGATGCCGGTCGAGCAGATGCAGGTCACCATCACAAAGCCGATCGAAGATGCTGTAAACAGCGTGCCCGGATTGGTCATGGTGCGCTCGACTACATCGCGCGGATCGGCCGAGGTAAGCCTCTTCTTCAACTGGAACATCGACATGATTCAGACGCTCCAGTTAACCGACGCAGCTTTATCCAAGGTGCGCCAGACGCTGCCCGCCTCCGCAGTCATTACGACCAATCGGCTTACATTTGCCACATTCCCTATCCTCGGCTACGCGCTTACAGCCGACAACCGCGGAGCCGAGACGGTCTCCCAGGCCAAGCTTTGGGAGTTGGCCACCTACGAATTGAAGCCTCCGCTCAATCGCGTGACCGGAGTTTCCACCGTTACGGTCCAGGGCGGGCAGGTTCCCGAGTACCACATCATTCCGAACATGGCCCGGCTGCAGAGCACAGGGCTTACATTGACGGACCTGGTCAACGCCGTCCAGGCGTCGAACATCATCGATTCGCCGGGTCTGTATGAGGCCAATCATGAGCTCATCCTGGCACTCGTGGGTGCCCAGGCGCACGATGCCTCGCAGCTTGCCGGGCTTACCGTCAAATCCACTGCTACCGGTGCTCCAGTGCGCATTGCAGATGTAGCCGACGTGCGTTCGGGTACGGAACCGGTTTACACAACCGTAACTGCCAACGGCGCGCCCGCCGTCCTTCTCAGCATCGCCCGGCAGCCCTCCTCGAACACGGTGCAGGTGGCCAATGCTGTCGCGGCTGAGGTCCAGCAGCTTGTGCGGGTGTTACCACCCGGGGTGCATCTGGAACCTTTCTATGACCAGTCCCAGCTGGTTCGGGATTCGATTACCAGCGTGCGCGATGCCATCCTCATCGGACTGGTGCTTGCCTGCATCATTCTGTTTTTGTTCCTGCGAGACTGGACAAGCTCACTGGTTGCGGGCCTGGTGATTCCCGTCACGGTCGCCGTCACGATCCTCTTCCTCTGGGCCGTTGGGGAGTCGTTCAACCTGATGACGCTGGGTGGCCTGGCAGCGGCGATTGGGCTGGTCATTGACGACGCCATCGTTGTGGTGGAAAACATCGTGGTTCATCGGGACCGAGGCCTCCCCGCCATCCGTTCCGTCCGCCTGGCACTCGGGGAGATCGCTTCACCGCTCATCTTTTCGACCATTACGCCGGTCGTTGTGTTTCTACCGCTTATCGCGACCACCGGCGTGACGGGTAGCTTCCTTCGTGCACTGGCCATCACCATGACGGTTGCGCTACTCACATCGCTGGCGCTCGCCGTCACATTCACGCCGGCTCTCTCGATGACGCTGTTGCGTCAGCGGAAGCAGCCGGCCGGCGAACACCACGTCGAGGACTCACACGACGAGGGTCCGATGATGCGACGCGTTCTGGACTTCCATCGCCGCGCACTAAGCTGGGCTCTTCTCCGCCCGCTCTGGCTGGCACTCGCCTGTCTTCTTCTAGTGGTTGCCACCTGGTTTGGTTACAACGCGCTGGGTTCGGACATGCTGCCCAGAATGGATGAGGGCGCGTTCATCCTCGATTACTTCACGCCGGCCGGAACTTCGCTTGCGGAAACCAACCGCATCCTGACCCACGTTGAGCAGATACTGCACGATACGCCGGAGGTGGCGGTGACCACCCGCCGCACAGGACTTCAGCTTGGGCTTGCAGCAGTGACGGAGGCCAATCGCGGAGACTTTACCGTACTGCTCAAGCACGATCGCCATCGCTCCGTGGATGAGGTTATGGCCGACGTTCGCGAGCGCATCCTCAAACGGGAACCCGCGCTCGACGTAGAGTTCGTGCAGGTGCTGCAGGACATGATCGGTGACCTTTCCAATCAACCCGAGGACATCGTCATTAAGCTTTTCTCCGACGACACCGGACTGCTGAATCAGCTCGGCCCGCGAATCCAGGCGGAGATACAGAAGATCCCCGGAGTGGTCGACACCAAGAACGGCGTTGACGATACCATCTCCGGTCCCGCAACCAATTTCCAGGTCGACCCCATAGCGGCGGCTCGTCTGGGCTTCACCCCAAGCGAAGTGGCCGAAGATGCGACGGCGGTGCTGGACGGGCTACCCGCAGCAGACCCGATGATTGTGAACGGCAGGCCGTATACCGTTCGCGTTCGCCTGCCTGCGGAAAACAGGGCTTCGCTTGAGGCCATGAAGGAAACCGTCTTCAATTCGTCGAGCGGGCATGTCGCCTCGCTCGGATCTCTTGCAGACGTGACACAATTGCCGCCGCAGGGCGAAATCCTCCGGGAGAACCTTCAGCGCATGATTGCCGTCACCGGCCGGCTGGAAGGTTCGGACCTGGGCTCGGCCATGCAGAAAGTGCGGGCGGCCGTCAATCGTATGCATCTGCCTGCCAGCGTACGCGTGGAGTACGGGGGCACCTACGAGGAACAGCAGAAGTCATTTCACGATTTGCTGCAGGTGCTGCTGCTTGCACTCGCGTTGATCTTCGGCGTGCTGATGGCCGAATTCCGCAACTTCTCGGCTCCAGTCGCTATCCTCAGCAGCTCCGTGCTCTCCATCTCTGGAGTGGTGCTTGCGCTGTACATCACCCACACTGGCTTTAATGTGGCCAGCTTTATGGGTCTCATTATGGTCATCGGCATCGTCGCGAAGAACGGCATTTTGCTCCTGGATGCGGATGAACGATTTCGCGCTGCCGCCGAGCTGGAAGCTGAGCACAGCATTTCCAGTCCCCACCGCGACTTGGCGCGTGAGGCCATGCTTCACGCAGCGCAACGTCGTCTCCGACCGATTATGATGACTGCGATCGCAGCGGTTTGCGGTATGCTGCCGCTCGCGTTCGCTCTCGGCGCCGGATCGGAGATGCTGCAGCCTCTCGCTATATCCGTCATCGGGGGACTGCTCGTTTCCGTGGTGCTCTCGCTCATCGTTACGCCGGCGATCTATTATCGGCTGACCCGAAACCGGCACACTCGCGCAGCCCACACCTAACGCAGATTGTCGGTCGCAGGCTCCGGATGGATCAGGAGCCGGTCTACCTCCGGCGCGCTCAGCTTGAACTCTCCCTCGAGCCTGGTGATGATGGCGTGCACCCGCGCCATCGGCAGGTCATCCGGAAGAGTGCAATGGCAGCTCACCTGAAAGTACTCGCCGGAGTGGTGGGCGCCGCGGCCGTGAGTACGCGTTACAAACACCTCATGAATGTCCAATATTTCAGGGAATTTACTGGCCGCTTCACGCAACCGCAACTCCAGATCCCGGTCGCGCTCCAGGGAGGATGGTCGCTCGATGGTTGCCGGTTCACTTTCAATGTGCGTCAAGATGGAGGTGATCTCCGGCACCTCGCGACGCATCTCCGCCTCCAGGTCCGTCACCAGAGCGTGGGCGAGGCGTAGCGGCATCTGTTCGTCGACCTCCAAGTGCTGCTCCACATGCAAACCGTCATCGATCTGATTCACCGTGATCTCGTGAATTGCCAGATTCCGCCTTGCCGCCACTGCGCGGATGCGGTCATGCACGCTCTCTGCGCCGGACGCGGTAGGCACCGTATGCACCACCACATCCGCGCCGGGCAGGTGCCGCTGCACCGCTTCAGTCGCCGCCATGGTTAGCTGCTCTGTGCGTTGGAAGGTCAGGTTGCGCGGCATCCCAAGCGTCACATCGGCGAAGTAATTCGCTCCGGAGCGCCGCGTCCGCAGCCGATCCACGGAGAGCACTCCGGGAATGGCGTTGAGGTCATGCATCAGGTTGTTCCGCAGCTCATCCTTGGTCACCGTACGATCGTCGGTAGGATCCGTGGTTGGCGTCGCGTCCAGCAGCGCGTCCATAGTCTGGCGTGCCAGCCGCCAGCTTACCCGCAAGATGATTCCAGCTACCGCCAGGGCCGCAATCGGATCCGCATACTCGAGTGCGGGGATGTGATACCGGACTCCGGCAAACGAGGCGGCCAGTCCGATGATCACCGCAAAGGATGCCCACATGTCAGTTGCAAAATGAACTGAGTCTGCGGCCAGCGCATCGGACCGGTGTTCCCGCGCGATTTTCGCTAGCGCGCGCGAACGGGTAAAGTCCACTGCCATTGAGAAAAGCAGCACCGAGAAGGGCCATATGGATGCGTTCAGCTCCAGGTGCTGGCGGAACAGAATACGGTGCAGCGCCTCGGTCACGATCCAGATGCACGAGCCCAGCATGATCAATGTCTCGAGAAAGGCGGAGAGCGATTCGATCTTGCCGTGACCGTAGTTGTGGTCCTCATCGGCGGGCCGGTCCGCAGCCTGGACCGAGAAAAGTGTGATCACCGCCGCGATCAGATCGATTCCCGAGTGCGCCGCCTCGCTCAGCATGCCCAGTGAGCCGGTCAATAACCCGGTAATAAGCTTCAACACGGTAACAAGGCCGGCGCCTGCCACGGACAGAAATGCCGCACTCCGCTTCACCTCGTGAGCGGCCTGCGGGTTTGCGGACCTCTGTTCGGGCTCGGTCATGCTGCTCATCACAGTGATGCTATCCCAACCCGGGACCTGCTTCGACGCTGTTTCCGTTCAACCTTTCGCTGCATATAGATGCAACGATAAGCTGCATGATTATGCAGCTTAGTAGGATAGATAAACAGAGCGAGCTGCCTCTCCCACGGTTGTCGGTCCCTTCGGCCGCTTTCAGCGGACCAGAAGTCCGGAACCGGCTCGCTCGGAAGGTGAACGATGCTTTCGGCAGAATTGATTGAGATCGAAAAGCGATACGGCGCCCACAACTACGAGCCGCTGGATGTAGTGATTGAACGAGCGTCCGGCGCGTGGGTCTATGACTCCGAAGGTCGCCGTTATCTGGACTTCCTCGCCGCCTACTCGGCCGTGAACCAGGGTCACTGTCATCCCGCTATCTTCCAGGCGATGTGCCGCCAGGCGGAAAAGGTCACACTCACCTCGCGGGCCTTTCGCAACGACCAGCTTCCGTTGCTCTATCGCGACCTGTACGAATTGACCGGCTTCGACATGGCCCTCCCGATGAACTCCGGAGCCGAGGCGGTAGAAACCGCTCTGAAAGCCGCCCGCAAGTGGGGTATGGCAGCCAAAAACATCCGTGACGGCCAGCAGGAGATCCTCGTCGCCAGCAATAATTTCCATGGGCGCACCATCGCGATCGTCGGCTTTTCTTCGGAAGAGCAGTACCGGGAGGGTTTCGGCCCATTTCCCTCCGGATTCCGCGAGGTTCCGTTTGGGAACGCCGAGGCGCTGCGCCGTGCCATCACGCCGAACACCTGCGCCTTTCTGGTCGAGCCTATCCAGGGCGAGGCCGGAATCCTGGTCCCGCCTGCGGGCTACCTCCGTGAGGTCGCTGCGATTTGCCGGGAGAACAATATCCTGCTCATCCTGGATGAGATTCAGTCCGGTTTGGGCCGCACCGGCAAGATGTTCGCCTATGAACATGAAGGCATTCGGCCCGATGTGCTGATCCTGGGCAAGGCGCTCGCAGGCGGTTATTACCCGGTCTCCGCCGTGCTTAGCTCGAATGAGGTGCTGGGAGTGTTTCGACCGGGCGACCACGGCAGCACCTTTGGCGGCAACCCGCTCGCATCCGCAATAGCCCGCGCAGCCCTGCGGGTCATTGTGGACGAAAAGCTCCCGGAGCGATCCGCGGAGCTGGGCGAATTTGCGATGGCATACCTTAGGCGCGTCCGCAGCCCGCATGTCGTCGAGATTCGCGGCAAGGGGCTCTGGATTGGTATTGAGCTCAACCGCCCCGCGCGTCCGTTCTGCGAGGAACTGAAGCAGCGTGGCGTGCTGTGCAAAGAAACCCACACCTCCGTCATTCGGCTGGCACCGCCGCTTGTAATCGACAAGGCAGATCTGGAGTTTGGGCTCGAGCAGGTCCGCGCGGTTCTCGAAGAGAATGTTTCCGAACCCAGAGAGCGCGTGCCTGAGCTCGCTGAGGCAACCGGCCCGTAACTAAGCGTGGCTTCTTTCGCGTGCAACTACTCCAGCGTCAGTACTATTGGAGTGTGGTCGGAGGGCTTCTCCCAGGTTCGCGGCGTCCGGTCGATCTCGCACGACTTTATCCGCTTCGCCACATCCGGCGTCAGCAGGAAATGATCGATGCGGATGCCACGGTTCCGCTCAAATGCCTGACGGAAGTAATCCCAGTATGTAAATTGCCCGGGTTCATCCGGATGCAGGCTGCGAAACGCGTCCGTATAACCC
>JAICMT010000305.1 GCA_025929125.1 Acidobacteriaceae bacterium
CGAAAACGCCAGCGTCGACCCCAGCCCGAACCGGATGCCGCCCTCCAGGTACCGCGCCGCCAGCACCCCGGGCAGAAAATCCGTGGAAATTCCCAGCGCCTCCAGCCGCGCCCACACCGTCAGCCCCGCACCCTCCGCCGCCGTCCGCCCCAGATACGGCGCCGTCACCATCCCCACCGGATCGCCCGGCGAGCCAAACCGCCCCAGAATCCGCGTCAGATAGTTCGGCCCCACCCGGATGTCGGAGTCGCTGATCACGATGTACGGATAGCGCGCCTCGCGCAGCAGCTGAATCAGGCTCGACACCTTGCCCGAAGCGCCCAGCCGCTCTCCACACTCGATCAGCCGGATCGAGCACTCCGGGTGCTCCGCCTCCAGCCTGCGGATCTCCGCCACCGCCGGATCGTCCAGGCTGCCCACGCCGAACAGCAGCTCGAACCGGCCCGCATACTGCTGCCGGCAGTGACTCACAAACCCTGCGTACATCTGCGGGTCCACGCCCTTCAGCGGCTTCAGAATGCTCACGTCCGGCGCGAAACCGGTGGGCGCCGCAGCCCGCGCATCGCGCTCAAACCGGCGCGCGGCAAACAACGCCAGCAGCATATAGATCAGTCCGCCCGCCGTCAGCAGCGCGGTCAGGACCTCGACGGCAGTCGCCATGCACTCAGTCTACCGTCCGCAGCCGCAGCGCCCAGCGCACCGACCACGGTGCCAGCCGCGCCGGCGTCTGCTGCTCGCCTTCGAGCCACAGCACCGTGCCCTCCGGCGCGGCAAAATCGTTGGTGCTGTCGCGCAGGTTGGCGTCGAGCGTCAGCCGCGCACTTTGGTCCAGCGTCCAGCGCGCGGTAAACGCGCCCGGGCCGCGCAGCTCGTACTCGCCGCATTGCTCGCACAGATTCCGCAGCAGCGGAACAATCTGCTCCCGCCGCACCGTGAGGATGCGCCGGTACCACTCGAGCCACTCCGCATGCCCGGGCTCGGCGAGCTCGTCCCAGTTCAGGTGCGAGACCAGAAACGCCTCAGGATCGATCGGGTCCGGCATCCGCTCGCGGTCCGCCTCCTCGAGGTGCAGCTCCCTCTTCACGAACTCCCAACGGCCGTCGCGGATCTCCTCCGCCATCGCTCCTGAGAACTCGGCGAAAAACTGGAACGGAGTCGACGCACCCCACTCGTCCCCCATGAACAGCATGGGAATCTGCGGGGTGAGCAGGTAGATCGCCGAAAGAGCGCGGTTGATGCGCAGCGGCGCCTTGGCATATGCACGCTCCCCGGCGAGTTGATTTCCCACCAGATCATGCGTCTGCA
Organism: Acidobacteriaceae bacterium; assembly: GCA_025929125.1. Classification (GTDB taxonomy): domain Bacteria; phylum Acidobacteriota; class Terriglobia; order Terriglobales; family Acidobacteriaceae; genus Edaphobacter. The sequence goes on from JAICMT010000305.1 coordinate 1,306, forward strand.
AAAACGAGATGTACGCGGTCGGAGGCACGCGGCAATCATCCTGCGATCCTCGCTGGTCCTGCTCCGTCCGGCCGCCGTAGCCCTCCGCAACCGTGCGCGCGATGGTTTCGGTGAGCTTCTGCACTCCACCCTGGCGCGCGGTTTCGGTTTCGTCGCCAAGCTCCCGCAGGTGCGCCATGTCGTGGTTCCATTGCGCGCTGCACAGCGACGGCCTGCCGGCGATGTCGCGGATCAACCGCGTGGCCGCGTTGCGTTCGTCCTCCAGAATCAAGTGAATCTCGCGTTCGCCGGCGGCAGTGTGCAGCCGCTCCGCCAGCTCATCGAGAATGTGGCGATGACTGGCGTCGCGCAGATCGTGCGAGGCGTCGATGCGCAGACCATCGACGTGAAACTCTTCAATCCAGTAGAGCGCGTTGTGCAGGATGAACTCGCGCACCTCGGCTGCGCCCTCGCCGTCGAAGTTGGGCGGCTTGCCCCAGGGCGTGTCGTGCAGCGGACTGAGGAACTGCGGCCAGTATCGCGGCAGCATGTTGCCCTCGCGGCCGAGGTGGTTGTAGACCACATCGAACAGCACCATGATGCCGCGCGCGTGCGCCGCATCAACCAGCGCCTTCAGGTCTTCCGGCCGGCCGTACGCCGAGTCCGGCGCGTAGAGCAGCACGCCGTCATATCCCCAGTTGCGGCGGCCGGGAAACTCAGCCAGCGCCATCAGCTCAATGCCGGTGACGCCGAGGCGCTGGAGATGCTCGAGCTTCTCGATCGCGCCCCGGAAAGTTCCGGAGGGAGAGAAAGTTCCGACGTGCAGCTCGTAGAGCACGGCTTCGCTCCACGGACGCCCCGCCCATGCGGCATCGGTCCAGCGATACGCGCAGGGATCGATGACCTCGCTGGGTCCGCAGACGTCCTCCGGCTGGTAGCGCGAGGCCGGGTCGGCGATGCGAATGCCGTGCGGCAGCACGAACTTATACCGAGTGCCCGGCCCTGCAGCCGCGGCGGTGTGCTCAAACCATCCGTTGCCGCAGGGCTGCATGGGAGTCGCGAGCGAGCCGTCGAGCTCTAACTGCACTTCCTCCACTGCGGGCGCGAACAGCCGGAAGCGCGCGCCTGCCTCGGTCAGCTCGCAGCCGAACGGCATGCGATGCGTGCGGCAAACACCTGCGGCCTCGCGGCTGCCTCCTGGAGCTTCCGGTTCCTGGTCCACGGCGGAGTTAGATGCAACGCCGCTTCAGGAGGCCAAGTTCGCTACTTACCGCGGCGCGGATGCGACGCCAGTCCCGGAAACTTTCAGGCGAATCCGATAGAGACCGGTGCGGGTGCACAGGTACAGGGTTTTTCTGTCGTCATCGCCCCAGCCGAGGTTATTCGTATGCTCGGGAGGAATGATGGTGCCGAGAGGCTTTCCTTCGGGTGAGAGGATCCATATCCCGTCGGGGGCGGTGACGTAGAGGTTGCCCTTCACGTCGACCTTCATGCCGTCGAGGGCAAGCCCGCCTCCGGACGAGGTCACTTCGGCGAAGACCTTGCCGTTGGCCAGAGAGCCGTCCGGCTGGACCTCATAGCGCATCACGACCTTGTGACTCAGGTCCCAGTCGTCTACGTAGAGATATTTCTCATCGGGTGAGAATGCGATGCCGTTCGGGCCTTTGAGATCCGTGGTGAGCAAGCGGATGTTCTTGCCATCCGGGCTGACTCGATACACGCCGCTGTACGGGAGCTCTTTGTGCGGATCGTTGAAGAGCTTTGGCAGGCCGAATGGAGGGTCCGTAAAGTACAGCGCGCCGTCGGACTTGTAGACCAGATCGTTCGGGCTGTTCAGCCGCTTGCCCTCGTAACGGTCGGCGAGGACGGTGAGCTGTCCATCCTTTTCCCGGCGAACGATGCGTCGGTTCCCCTGCTGATTGATGGTGAGGCGGCCCCGGGAATCGAGCGTGAGGCCGTTGGAGCCGGGCTGGCTGAAGTCGGCGACGTCTGCGCCGCTGTAACCACTGTTCGGCATGAAGACGGAGAGCGTGCCGTCCTGCGTCCATCGATAGATGACGTTCTTCTGGGGATCGCTGAAGAGCAGGTAAC
>JAICMT010000170.1 GCA_025929125.1 Acidobacteriaceae bacterium
ACATCGTAGGGTGGCAGCGAGTCGGTATCCTTCTGATCCGGCCGCAGCTCGGCGGACGGCGGTTTCTCAATTGTGCTGTAGGGAATCACCTCGCGCTCGCGGTTTGCATAGTGCGCCAGCGCGTAGACCCGGGTCTTGAAGACATCTCCGATCACGGCCAATGCGCCCACCATGTCTCCGTACAGTGTGCAGTATCCCGTCGACATCTCGCTCTTGTTCCCTGTGGTCAGCACCAGTGAACCGAACTTATTCGACACCGCCATCAGGAGAGTGCCGCGGATTCTGGACTGCAGATTTTCCTCGGCAAGGCCAAAGGACGTACCCGCAAACAGAGGCTCCAGCACTGCGCGATACTGCTGGAAGACATCCTGAATGGCGAGCAGCTCAAAGCGTATTCCGAGATTTGTTGTGAGCGCGCGTGCATCCTCTATGGAGCCGGCGGAAGAAAACTCACTAGGCATGCCAATGCCCTTCACGTTCTCGGCGCCGAGTGCCTCCACCGCAATAGCCGCAACGAGAGCGGAGTCTATGCCTCCCGAGAGTGCAACTAGTGCACTCGAAAATCCACACTTTCGCACATAGTCCCGCGTGCCCAGCACAAGAGCATTCCACGTAGCCTCAAGCTCCTGCTCTGAGTCCCCAGTGCTTGCCGTGCTTTCCGGCTTCAACTCGCGGGCAGCATCCGTCTCGCCGGGCACATTCACACTCCGCGCACGGGCGGCAAATGCGTCGGTGTCGAACACGAGCAGATCCTGCTCGAACGACGCCGCCTGCTGGATCACTTGCCCGTCGGGTGCCATGACAAGCGAGGAGCCATCAAAGACAAGCGAATCGGTGCCGCCCACCTGATTCACCATCAACAGAAAGGCCGAGTGTCTGCGTGCGAGAGCAGCAAGCATCCGAGCACGCAGCTCGCGCTTGCCCTGCCAGTACGGAGAAGCAGAAATGTTCAGGATGACTCGCGGATGGCGGACGACCGGATCCGGCAGCGTCGCCCATTGCCGCATGAGCTCAGCGATCGGATCGACAGGATAGCGTCGCAGCGGCCAGAAGCCCTTATCGTTCCAGGCGTCCTCGCAGACAGTCAGCGCCAACGGCTGGCCATCGAGAATCGCCAGAGACTGTCTCCTGGCCGGTTCAAAATACCGCTGCTCATCGAACACGTCATAGAACGGCAGCAGCATCTTCTGCTGCGTGAAGGTAATCTGCCCGTTGGACAATAGCGCCGCCACATTCCGGGCGCGCTTGCCCTCGTACGACTGCCCCTGTCCATTTCCTGCCGGCAGAGCCGTACCACACAGAATCGCGGGGCCGCTGGCAGTTCGCGAAGCGATCTGCGCCAGACTTTCCTCCGCGCGAGACAAAAACGATTGCTTCTCCAGCAGGTCAGCAGGCGGGTAGCCGCAGACGCTAAGCTCCGGAAACAGTACGAGATCCGCACTCTCGCCGGCAGCGCGGCTTGCGAATTCGAGAATCAGCCGGGTATTGCCGGTGAAATCACCGACGGTGGGATTGATCTGCGCGAGAGCGATTTTCATGGGTAAAGAAGCAGCTTCTCACCAGTCTACGACGACCGTGCAGGCCATGTGCAGCGATGAAAAGCAGGTCCTGCTATGAGCCAGTGCCGGAGAAGACCACCCCAACCGTCCGTGCGAGGATCTTCATGTCCAGCCACAGCGTCCAGTTCTCAACGTAGGCCGTATCCAGGGAGATATAGCTGTCAAACGAAGGATCCTGCCGCGCCTCAATCTGCCATAGCCCCGTCATTCCAGGCAGGACGTCGAGACGACGCAAGTGCGAGATGTCGTACTGCTCTACCTCGGCCGCAATCGGCGGCCTTGGCCCGACCAGACTCATGTCGCCGCGAAGTACGTTATAGAGTTGCGGAAGCTCATCGAGAGAATACTTCCGCAGGAACCGCCCGACAGCCGTCACCCTCGGATCGTTCGTAATCTTGAACAGCACGCTGTCGCGTTCGTTCTGATGTTTCAGGCTGTCCTTCAGCTTTTCGGCATCCGCGCACATGGTCCGAAACTTATAGCAGGTAAATGTCCGCCCTTTGCGCCCGATACGCTGCGCCTTGTAGAAGACCGGTCCCTTGGAATCCCACTTGATAGCAATCATGAGCAACAACATGATCGGCGAGCCCAGCAGCAAGGCAAGGGTTGCACCGGAGATGTCGATTGCGCGCTTGAGTAAGAACGCGCCGATCGGCAGATCGCGCCGATGCAGCGGAATCGTCGGGAACTGGCCGATGTATTCCACGGGAGCGTTCCATGCAAGCCCGTCATACAGATCCGGCACCACGCGTACATCGATGCCCACCGCCCTGGCCTCTTCGACCAGTGCAATCACCAGCTTCTTTTCTGCCGGAACTGAAAAGAAAATCTCGTCCACAAACAGCGACCGCGCCAGAGAAAGGCAGTTGCGGACGTCGCCAATAATGTCGGCATCGCCAGACTCGGCCTCTCGTTCAGAAAGCGCCACGAAGCCTTTGAAGCGGAAGCCGAGATGCCGGAGGGATTCTAGGTGATTGCGCAGCGCATGGGCTACTCGCCCGACGCCTACGATCAATACGTTGCGCGTCTCGAGCCCTTCGCGGTAGCGCTTGTAGACGATCCTCCGCCAGATTGCCCTTCGGATGCACAATAGTAAGGTACTGAAGGCGATGAGGAGCAAAATGACCAGTCGAGAGATCCCCTCCGCTCGCGCGAGGTAGAGGGTCCCGCAGAGGAGCAGGCCGGCAACCAGCGCGGATTGGATCGTCATCCGCTGTTCGTTCATTCCGCTGCGGTTCAGGATGGAGCCATATAGCCCATACGAGCGCGCCAGCAGCACCACCATAACGCCGTACACACCCATGTACGCCAGCAGTTCCTTGTCTGTGACGCCGAAGAAGTACGGCATTGTGGCTGTGAAGTGCACGTAATCCGGCACGCTGGTACGGAAGCTGAGCGCCAGCGCCGCAGCAATGGCAACCGTAAACAGATCGAGCGCCGCCCATACCAGGCTGGTAACCGACGGCCGGTAAAACAGGCCCATACGGCTGCGCTGCCCCGGCCGGGATGACTGGCGGGTGCGTGCCGAAATAACGACCTGGTCCAAGTAATCGGGTGTTGCCATTGCGAACTGCCTTTCACTCCTCAGTGCTCAGCTCAGCGCCTGTCACCAATCCGGGGCTTCCGGAAACTCTCAGCAATTCGCCTACGCATCTGTCCTCAGACCAAACACTTGCCTGTCGCGGGACCACTCGCTCGGCAATAGCCAGGCGCACGTAACTGCTCAACTCCGTACCACGATTGAGATACCCCTCGGAAAAGGACGGCAAAACCGCGGCCCGAAGCTAGCGGCTTAAAAAAGGAGTGAACTTGCCGGGTGTACCGGCGTTAATTCGACAATATCGAAAGAGCGTAGCAGAATCAATCTCCCGTTTGTTAAGTCAAACGGGAAGAACAAGTTCATCGAGCGATAGAAATTCACGGATAACCGGATCTTCGCTCGCATCCATTTCCTCCATCGTGCCAAAAAACCGCGCTTCGCCCTGATGCAGAAACACAACCCTGTCAGCAAGTTTCCTTGCAAACCTCATGTCGTGGGTGACGACAATGCTGGTGAGGTGGAGCTGCTTCTTGAGCCGCGAGATCAGGTCCCCCAGCAGATGTCCCATCAGGGGATCGACCATCGTGGTGGGTTCGTCGTACAGGATTGCCTCCGGCTGGGACGCCAGAGCACGTGCGATCGCGACCGAGCGTTTCATTCCGGTAGACAGGTCGGAAGGCAGCAAATCCTCCATGCCCGCGACACCCACCATCTCCAGCAGCCCTTTGGAGACTTGCTGAATCTGGTCTTCAGCCAAATCCCCGCGCTCCCGCAGAGGGAACGCCACGTTCTCCCCGATGGTGATCGAGTCAAACAGGGCCCCATTCTGAAAGACCATGGTGACCTTACGCCGGATTGCCTGAAGCTGATCCTCTTTGAAGCCGCAAATGTTCTCGCCCGCGACCCGTATCTCCCCCTTATCCGCTCGCAGAAATCCCATCAGGATCTGCAGGGAGACAGACTTCCCAACTCCGGAGCGGCCCAGAATGCAGAGCGTCTCGCCTGGCAGGACGAAGAAGTTCACATCATTCAGCACGTCCAGCGATCCGAATGACTTGTATACGTGAACGAAGGCAATGTACGGCTCGGACGTGTCCGACTGCGATGCGGGGCCAGGGGACGGATTGGATTCCCCAGAGCTCAGCTCCGCATTCGCCGCCTCGTTCTGCTGCGCCGCCTCACCGAGAAAATCCTGAACGCTCTCCTGCGATTCGGCAGAGACGTCGGCCGTCAGCTCTTCAGAAACTCCTTCTTCCGCTGATGAATCGGCAGGGCCGGAGGTCGGCTGGCGGTCATTCTCGGGATCAGGATCCTTTGGCGGCATAGGCTTCCCTCTTATGATGCACCACTCGGCCTCCCTAACCCCGATGCGAGCCTCTGCTCAGCACCGTGAACCGCATCGGGTGTATTGATGTTGGCGAACCAGCCCTCGGCCTCGGCTCCATCCAGGCGCTCCAGCCACAGGCCGTCTGCACCCGCGGCGGCGTGAATCGCCGGCAACAGTTTGTAATCACCTCTCGCCATCGAGGCCCGGATGGATTCCTGCGCGTCTCTCCGGATCAGCAGGAGACCCGGCTGAGGCCGTTCTCCCACCTCGAAATAGGCCACACGGCTATTTGGGCGGCTCGTGACCCTCGCGATCCAGCTCCGCAGCAATGCTGTGGGCACAAACGGCATATCCACAGGCAGCAGCAGATTCCACTCCAGCCGCGAATGCGCGAGCGCAGCCTCAATTCCGGCGAGGGGGCCG
>JAICMT010000026.1 GCA_025929125.1 Acidobacteriaceae bacterium
CAGCACTGCGGCGGCGAGTCCCGCCCGATCTTCGACTACGCCTTGGTTAATACAGCGCCAATCTCACCCACCCTGCTGACCCAGTACGCCCGCGAAGGCCAGAGCCCGATCGAAGCGGACCTTGAGCGCATTCGGTCCCTCGGCGTCGAGCCAATTACCGGGAGCTTTGTCCACGAAGGGAACGTGCTGCGCCACGACTACGACCGGCTCGCGGAGTCGGTCTTGAGCTTGGCAGGGCACCCGCGAGTTGCCCCCACCCCCATCGTTAAGCATTGCTAATTCAGCAATTTACGCGTAAATATAAGAAGCATCGGTATTTACGGGTAAAAATTTGAATCTAAAGCAGTTGCGGGTTGCTCACGCGAATCGGCCTAGATGCATGCAAGCGGAGAGCCTTGAGGTGATTTCGGCTCAATCTGCTTCCATGCACCTGAATTAATTCAGGATTATTCACTTGACCAAAGTTCTGGCGGAGGTGTCCAATGACGCCTAAGCCGCAAAAGAGGTCTTCTCCGGCTGACTGGAGGGTTGGAAACGTGACCGTATGCATAGCTGCCCTGGCCGAGGGCGGTGAAAAGATTGTGATGGCGTCCGACGCAAGGGCGTCGTTTGGCGAATTCTCCTCTGATCGCGGCGTGCAAAAAACATTCCGCTAGGGAAGCGTTACGCCGCGATGATGGCTGGTAATGATACTGGGTTTGCAATTCCAACGATCCAGAGGATCCGTCAAGGGATGACGAACGATATGAGCGACCCGGACGACGTTGCGACCCTCTTCTATGAAGAGATGGCGAAAACGCGGCAGATGAAGATCGAAGCCCGCATCTTGAAAAAATATGGGTTTACGACCGAATCGTTCATCGAGAAAGGGAAAGAATCGCTAACTGAACAGGCCTATTATGACCTGATATCCAGGATCGATAAGGAGGAATTGAGTCTATCGTTTTTGCTGGTTGGATTTGATGAAGACAAGAAGGGGCACCTTCGTGTGATAACTGCCGATGATCTGCCGCAGGACTACGACACTATCGGGTTTGCTGCTATAGGGAGCGGAGCATCTCCGGCCCTTAGTTCTCTAGCGTTTGCGATGGATCATTCCAAATTCAGTCGTTATTGCACGGAAATAGACGCCACGCATGCAGTTCTAGCTGCGAAGTTTATGGCGGAATCAGCGACAGACGTAGGACGAAGTACTTTCTATGTATCGATTCATGCCGACAGAATCTCCCGCTTTATGGGCTCATTTGGCGCAATAGATACGATCCGTTCTATGTGGGAAAAAAGGGGAGCCCCACGACTGTCACGTGAAGTGGAAGCGATTATCGCGGATGTTTTATATGAGCCAGAGAAAGAGGACGGACGACCTCCGGCTGTCGTTCAGCGCATCCGTAACCATTCAAGTCCAGAGAGGCGGAAGTCCATCGATGCCTGGCTTGCTAGGCGGTCAGCTTCTCAAACGTCAGAGGATCAGCCGTCACCATGTGCCGCAGAGTATCAAGAAACAAATCCGCCCGACCGCGGCGATTGAATCGGAACGTCATTTCCTCAAGGTAGGCCGGAAGATGCTTTGCAGAGACCTTATGCCACGAACCAAGGATGCCACGCTTCAACAGCGAGAAAGCGGACTCAATACCGTTCGTGGTCACGTCCCCGTCAACGTAAACCTTCGCGCTGTGGTTCACCTTCTTGTGCTTCTCCGGGCTGACGCCAGCCTTCCGCATGGCACCGGGGTAGGAACTCCACTCGTCTGTCATGATGACCTCTACATCTTCACTGACGTTCTCCTTGATGTACTTCGCCAGTGTGCCGGACTTCACATCCTCAGCCTTGAAAAATCGCAACTCGCCCCCGCGCTGCTTGATGCCGACGACCGGAACCTTCTTGCTCTCGCTGTAGGGGATGCGGCCAGCATGACCAGCGCGACTCCGTTCACGCCCCCCAATCCACGTCTCGTCCATCTCAAGAGTCCCGTCCAACATCGTCTTTTCTGCCGACCCCATCGCCGCACGAATGCGATGGCAGAGATACCAGGCCGTCTTATAGGAGCCGCTGTGCTCTCCCCACAGCATCCGGCGCAACTGCATTGCGCTGACGCCCTTCTTCGATTCGCACATGATGTGGGTAGCGGCCAACCACTTGATAAGGGGCAGGTGAGAGTCATGGAAGATCGTTCCGCTCGTGACGGTGAACTGGTAGTCACACAGCTTGCAGTAAAGGATTTTCGGCGTCTTTTCGAGACGCACTACGGAGCTATGGCACCGGGGGCACTCCGGGCCAGCGGGCCAGCGCAGCCGCTCAAGAAGTTCCCGGCACGTCTCATCCGAAGAGAAGTTCGCGCAAAGATCAATCAACGTCATCGGGAGGTCTCCAATGGATGAAATGAGCAAGAAGCGGGAGCTTTCAAAGGTTCCGACGCGCAGACTTCTGGCAGCGGTGAAACAGAGCATCCGAAAGGAACTCCGTCCAACCGCGTCAGCCGGTAAACCAAAGAAAAAGAAGTGACTTGCCCATCCATGAGACGAGATTATGCCCTCACCTAACTTTTGTCAAGTGAATAATCCTGAATTAATTATACGAGGCGTGTCAATCTGGTAGCGGCTGTTTCCGGAGATAACTGCCCTTTATTGAGCGCTTTATTTAATACTTTCCGGCGGGTTCTCGGGCTGAAGGCTCGGCTGGCGGAAGATCCGGCAGCGAGGTTAGGGGAACGAGTTCCATGGGGAGTTGAGTATCTCCATGCCTGTGCTGGCGGATGCGACTCAGGTGCTCGCGGAGGCGCTGCTCGACCTCCGGACTGTGCGGGGTGGTGAGCAGGTGCTGGAGTTCCTCCAAGGCGAAGTGGACGACGTCGTGGTGGTGAATCTCTTCGGGGGCGAGGTCATCGCTCAATTCGAGCCAGATTTTGTGCAGCAGGTCCACTTCATTGTGGGTGAGGTGAGGCGCGTGCGGTCCGAGGTAGGAGACATACTCCCGTCCGCCGGGGAAGCAGATGGTGAGAGTGAGCTGAGGGCGTGGTTCCTGGAGGTGCTCCCAGGCGAGACCAGCCAGACGTGCTTCTTCCGCGGCCGGCCGGTTCGGGGAGACGCAGAGCACCACCTCAGCTGCGTGAAGGCTTTGCGCCGACTTGAGGATGGCCTCCCATTTGTCGGTAGCGCCGGCGACGGCAAGGTGAATGCTCTTCCCTCTTTTCTCGGCGATGCCCAAGGCGCGAGTGAACAGGATCTGCTCCTCGGTACTGAAAAGCTGCTCGGGGGCCAGTTCATATTCGCCTCCTGACGCGCGGCCCAAGAAGCGCAGGTGCAGCGCTACTACGTCCTGCTTGCGTGGATCAATCCGATCCAGCGCAGCCGTGAGGTTGTAGAGGGTGTCGTAGTTGCGAACCATTACCAGAACACCACCGGGGCGAACATCGAGCGATTCGGGCGTGAGATCGTCTCCGGGGACGATGTTGAACTGGTCGAGTTCGGAATGCTGGCTCGCACGTTTCCGGGTGAGGAACTCGGAGACTTCAAAGATTGTGAAAAAAATGACAGTGAAGGCTATGCCCGAGATGGTCGCGACCTGCTTGGTAAACAGATTGATGGCGCAGAGTGCGGTGAGTGAGGCAGTGATGATGGCGAGTCCAAACGGAATCTCAATTTTGCCAATCCGGAAATTCAGTCCTACGCGGTACTCGCGCTTGCCGGGGTCCTTGTAGCGAAGGACGAGGACGGCGAGGCCCTTCATGGAGAAGCTCCACATGACGCCGAAGGCGTAAGCCTCACCTAGGACGAAGATATCGCCGCGGCTAAGCAGGATGGTGAAGAGCTGCAGGAGCACCACGAGGTTGAGGATGCGGTAAGAGGTGCCGAAGCGGCGGTGGGGCCTGCGGAACCACTCGGGCAGGATGCCATCCTCTGAGACTCTGTTGAGCACGCCATTGGAGCCGACGATGGCGGTATTTACGGCGCCGGCGAGCATGAGGACGCCGACGACGACAACGAAGGCGCGGAAGACGAGCCGCAGAGGAAGCGGTCCGACCATGTACATGGCGAGTCCGCCGATGGGGTTGTCCTGGAAGCTACCGCGGACCGAGTCGGGGATAATCATGACGGAGAAGAAGGCAACTCCGGCGGTGAAAACCAGGCTGTAGAGGAAGATTACGAGCGCGGATTTCTTGAGGTTGGGGAGCTTGGGGTGCTCGATCTCGCGGTAAACCTGGGCCATGGTCTCTTCCCCGCTCATAGCGAGGACGGAGTGGCCGAGACCGATGAGGATACCGATGAAGCCGACGGTACGAGGCAAGCTGCTGTGGCTCAGCCAGCCGAGCGCGCCGCCGTGATCCCCGGTTAGAAAGGTGATGTTGCGGAGATGGGGCAGCGGCGGAAGGTGTGCTCCCCTGACCACCAGCGTGTAGATACACCAGCCAACCATGAGCACCACCATGATCGTGGTGACATACATGATGCGGAGGGCCTTCTCACTCGATTCGGGGATGCCCTTGATGTTCTCCCACCAGAAGTAGAGGGTCACGAGAATGGCGACCATCGCAGCGCCTGCATTCATGGGAATGAGGATGTGCGAGTGCGCGTACTGCAGCAGCTCGTTCAGCAATCCCGTCAGGTAAAGGCCGGCGGAAACCCCACTGATGGGCCCGGTGAGAATGTAGTCGAACATGAGCGCCGAGACAGAGAACTTGGCGAGGGTCGAGCCCATGGCTTCCTTGACGACCCGGTACACGCCGCCGCGAACGAACATGCCGCAGCTCTCGATATAGAGCAGAGCCACGGCTCCGGCGAGCACCATGATGGCGAGGACAAACCAGGGAGCGGTCTTGCCGATGAAGTGCTCCGATATGGCCCCCGCATAAAAGGCTGAGGAGCCCATATCGTTGAGTACGATCGCTGCGACGCGCCAGAAGGAAATGAAGGTGAGCATCGCACTGGACGCCACGAGCACGCGGGCCGCGGCATTGGGCGTGGGGGCAGAGGCTGAGTCGGCCTCGGAGCGCCGGCGAAATGTTTGAAGTACGTTCAAGTTGGCCACCGTTCGCGTTTCATGAAGAAACGGAATTGAACACCACTTTCATTTCACCTCTCTTTCGCATAAAGAATCAGTAAAAACCATCGGGAATGTGGGCGAGGGTGTCTCAATGGGGAAGTCACAGGCTACAGGGGACGTTCTATTTCCCTCTGTCACCCGCAGTTAATTCGGAGTGCTTGCACCTACATCACAGATGAAGATCAGTTCCACCCAATCCAACCGCGATGGGAGAGGCACCGTTATGATGAGCAGTAACTTCGGGCTTAGGATAAGCTGGCCGCTTCTGGGCCCATGGCGAACAGTCTCACCACCAGATAGATAATCCACTGCAAGGCCCAACAAAACACACTGTTTCTGGCACAGCAGGGTGGTGCCGCCTCATACTTCGAGCAGGCGACCGAAGAACTGGCCGAGGTGGCGGAACTGGTTCGCCGGCTGCTTAAGCCTGGACCGCGATGCGGCAACGGCTGAGAGCGACGGAAAGGTGGCTTAGAACCCGCCGCCATCCTCGCCGGAGCCGAAATCGTCTCCGTCGACCGAATCCTCCGATGCGAAATCTTCGCTATCGTCGCCTGCGGCGTCCTCTCCGACGTCATCCGATGTCATAGAGTCGTCCGGGTTGGCAGTGTAATCAACGTCGTCGTCACCGACCCCAAGGGAATCCTGATCGCGGGCGAGGTCATGGCCGGAGCTGCCGGTTGCGGCGAGATCCTCACGGTCGGAGCTTCCAGAGCCGAGGTAGGAGCCCTCGTTGAGGCCGGTGTTGTGATCCGCCTCGAGCGGGGTGTGTTGCGGACCCATGGAGTCGGCGAAATCACGGCCGGCATCCGTCATGCCAGAGTGCTCATGGCCGGCGGCGTCGCCGTAGTAGTTGTTGACGATCTCTGGTCTTTCTTCGAGGTACGACGGGCCGCCGAATCCGGTGTGGCCGCCAAAGCCATGGAGCAGACTTTCGATACCCTCGAAGGCGAGAGCACCAGCGGCGACGCCGGCGGCAGTCTGCATGGCTCCTCGTAGAAAGCCTCCCTGAGGCATATCGTAGGGGGCACCGGGGATGGGATAGCCTCCAACTGGATATGCGAGCCCCGGGCCGACACCGCTGACCGGATCGGAGGGAGGAGGCCCCACGGGGGATCGCGGAGCCTGGAACGAAGGCGGAGGAGCGGCGCGCTGGGGCTCATCGTGATGGCCGAGGAGATTGCCAAGGAAACTCCCAGAATGCTTCGAGGGCTGCTGCGACTGCCCCTGCTGCAGTTGCGCGCGAAGATCGGCGATCTGGCGCTGGGCCTGGTTGAGGGCATACTCCTGCACCAGCGTGGTCTGCGCAAGGATGTAGAGTGCGTCGGGATTCGCAGCGATGTTCTGCTGGATAAACTGTGCGGCTTCGGCATCCTTGTCCTGGAGCTGGGTACGGTTGACACGCTCCGCCAAGCCCTTTAGCAACTGTTCTTCCCGATTGGTCATGCGTCTCCTCTTTTGTAGAGCCGAGCGTTCCACTTGAGGCGGTTACCGCTAATGCGAAACTGCCGGCGTCTCGCAATAAGACGCGAGAAACGCCGGCAAGGTTCTGTTTGGTTTGGGTGGATTGGATTTTCAAAAAACGCTACTGGGCCGCGATATTGAGTACCTCAATCGAGTAGCCAGGAACGGTGTGGGTGAACTCCCGGGCGACACCGCGGACAGTGCTCTCCACGGGAACGACGCGTTTAGGATCCGTGATGGAGTTGGTGGTTGCGGTGCTGGGAGCGCTGAGGCTAACGAGCTTTGCCGTGGGTTTAACGGAGCTGGCTCCGGTGAGATTAATCTTGATCTGCTGCGGTGTAGAAGAGCCATTGACCAGCTTGAGGTAGATGGTGCCGTTCGAGCGCGTGGCCGAGTAGAAGAAGCGCTCTCCGGCGTTCTGGAGGTCACCGGGAAGGATTTCGGTTCCCAAATTCTTCGAGAACATGCCCTGTGCGTAGTAGCTCGGGCTGCCATACACGGAGAAGGCGTTATAGCCCATCAGATCGCTGGCCCACTGCATCGCTCCAGGGTTGACGTTGACGAACATGGGTGCGTAGCTGGACATGACGATGATGTCACTGTTGCGCTCCATGCCGGTCATCCACGCGGCATCGCCGAGAGCCGCACCAAAGTTGGTGGTAGGACTGCCTTCACGGGTGGCCCATTCGCCGATGAAGATCTTCGGGCCGTTGCGATCGGTCTTGTCGTAGTGGTGCACGTCCGCGAAGAACTGTTCGGCACGCTTGTAGTAGTGGTCGTCGAGTACGTCCATTACGTGCCCCCTAACGGGTGTGGTGGCGATGATCTGCAGGTTCGGGTACTTCTTCTTGATGGCGTCATAAAACTGCGCGTAACGGGCATCGTAGCTCTTCGAACGGTCAAAGTTGTCCTCATTGCCAACCTCGACATACGTGAGGGGGAAGGTGGCAGGGTGCCCGTCCTTGGCCCGCTCCGCACCCCACTTGGTAGAGGTGTCGCCGGTGACGTACTCGATCTCGTCGAGGGCATCCTGCACGTACGGCTCCAAGTCCGCGCCTGGGTTCACGTGTTCCTGCTGCAGGCTGTATCCGGCATAGACGGCGAGCACCGGCTGGATCTTTAGATCCTCACACCACTCAAGGAACTCGAGCAGGCCAAGGCCATCGGTGGATCGATAGTTCCAGGGGCTGCGGTGGCCGGGACGGTCGACCAGCGGACCGATGGTCTTCTTCCAGTCGAAACGCTCGCGAATGTGATCGCCCTCAAGGTAATTGCCGCCGGGCATCCGGAGAAACTTCGGATTCATGCCGGCCATCATTTCCATGATGTCGGCCCGATTCCCGTTGGGACGGTTGTGATACGTGGGCGGGAAAAGCGAGACGAGCTGGAGCCAGACGGTGCCCGGCTTTTCGAATGCCAGGGTGAGATGGTTTGTGAGAGCTGGGGTAACTTCGGCACCGGTCTTCAGCGTGAAGTCATACTTCTTCCAATCGGCTCCCAGGGATGGAATGGAGGCGCTGGCGAGCGTCTTGCCAGTGACATCAGAGACCAGGCTGACCTTCACGCTCTGCGCCCCTGCCGCCTTGGCATAGAACGAGCCAGTATAGGTCGTAGTCGGCCGGACGGTCATGCCCCACCAGCCGCCGTTGAGCACGGTAAGCGGATTGGAGGCGTCGGCCTGCTTCACAGTCAACTTCATGCTGTTCTTGAGCGCAGCGCTGGGGCCGTCGGCCCGGTCGACTTCGACACTGCCGTCCGCGTTTCCGAGCGGTTTGAGGACCCAATCCTCAATTCCTGCCCAAGTCGCAAGGAAGTTGCGATTCGAGACCATCTCCGCGTAGAGACCACCCTCATACGAATAGTTGATCTCTTCGGTCATCATGCCGTAAAGCGTGGGGCTGACCTTGGCCGCCGGCTTATCTGTATGGATGGTCAGCGTCGCAACACCGCCGGGGGCTGTCGTCTGAGCTCCGGCCTGGATCTCCATACAGCCGGACGAGACAACAACACCGAGCCCGATTGCAATTCCTATTCGAACGACTTTCACCATATGTTCAGTTTTCCTCGTAGCCAAAGATACACCAGAGGACGCCCTAGCCTGAATCCCGTTCCCGCGAGGCTGACAAGGAAAGCAAAGACGAAAATCCGGGAACAAAATGTACGGCAGGTGCGGTCTATCAGAACACCGGATCCCTCAAGAGGCGATTGGGTTGTTTGGAGATTCTTGATGATATGTGCAGGGTAAGCGCAAACTACCACGAACCGGTCCGGAAACCCACAATTACCTTGATAACGCGAAGGCAGCGCCGGCAAACAGAATCGAGACATTGCAGCTTAGAGAGAAGCTAACGAGAAAAGAAGTCTAGAAGGTGAAGGAAACGCCTGCCTGCATCACTCGGGGCGAGGACGCGAGGTAGAGCGTGCGGCCATCGGCCGAGAGAAAGGGCCGATAGCCTTCGGCAAGCAGGTTGGTGACATCGAGCGTGAGGTCGAGCGTGACGGGCAACCGATTGGTGAGGTGTACCGGCTGTCGCATGTAGACGCTCATGAAGCCGCGGTTTGCCCCTGCGCCGTAGGAGTCAATAGGTGTAACGATGCGTCGGGGCTGCCAGCGGTAAGAAGCCTTAACCTTGGTTCCGCTGCGGATCACGTGGGCGCGCATGGAGCCGGTGATCTCATCTCCGCTGTCCGGGCGAAGCTCGTTGGGGGCGGTGGCGGAGAAGGCCATCCCGCGGCCACTGGCGTACTCCAGGGCAGCCCACAGGCCGTTTGTAACCGGCTCACTGATGCTGACGCGCAGCCCGTCGGAGGTATAGCCACTGCCTAGAAATCGGAAGGTGTCGGTCTGGGAGTCAACGACGAGGGTGCCGAATCCGGCGGTTGTGTCACCCGGAGACACGGATCCCACCCCCGAGAGCTCGGCGCGATCTGTTGTGTCGCGATAGACGACGGCCTCAACCTTACCCTGGCCGAGTTTACGGCTTATTCCGAGCTCCTGGTGGCGCGCATTGGCAGTGCATATCTGTCCCGCGCAAGCGGCGGCTACGGGGAGAGCAGTCTGAATTGAATCCAGCCCGGCGAAGCCCTGCAGCTCGCGTGCTGTGGCAAACCCGTACTGAATGGCCCACATCTGGCTGGGATGAACGGCGACTCGGAGGAACGGCTTCTGGGTGACGGCGTTGCCACTCATGCGAAACGCGTAGATTGTGCCGCCTGCGTCAATATCGATCGTGTCGCCTAACTGGATCCGCTGCGCCCCGGCAAGGCGAAGGACCTCCATGCCGATCATCTCTCCGGTGCTGAGCTCGGGATGAGAGGCGTAAGTGGCGGTCATGCGAGAGGCGTTTCCAAGCAGCCCGTTGCGCTGATAACCCACATCGAACTCGACGGGAGCGCCGGAGGAAGACGCGACCTCGCTGCGGAGCATCAGGTCGGAGCCATCCGTGCGGGAACGCTCAAGGGTTACAGCATTGCGAACGCCGCCAGCGGCGAAACCGTTGCCGGAGAGGACCGAGGCGCGGACCCGCATCTCCGTGCCGCTGGGCATCTCACCCGGAGCAGCTGAACCGGAGGCGAGGACCACATCCCCGCTATCGAGAACGCGCAACATGGGTCGGTTGGCGGCCGAGCGCATGGTCCAAATCCAATCATCGCCTGCCTCATCCGGTCCGCGGGGGCGCGCAGGAAGCCAACCGGTAGGATCAGCAAGCATGCTGAGGGTGAGATTGACAGTAGCCCTTAAGCCGG
>JAICMT010000522.1 GCA_025929125.1 Acidobacteriaceae bacterium
ACCTGATCTGGAAGCCACGCTTCCAGCGGCTGATGCTCGAACGCTTCCGAATTATGTAAGCGGCCGGCAAGGCCGAATAGTGCGCCTCAGTTGATGGGGTGGGCGGCCAGCCATTCCCGCAACAGCGGCTGCTGGGTCTGCCGGACGCGCACGCACTGATCGATCTGGGCGAGAGCATGGCGCAGCGTCCGCTCGGCGCCCTCCACCGGATGCGCTGCGAAGAACTCTGCCACCGCCTGCCGCTGCGCAACCGAGCAGAAGCTGCCGGTTGCCGCGATGAAGCGGTCTCCGGAATCGGGCGGAGCTTTGCGCAGCACCTGCTCCCAGTGATTGCGCAGGAAGGTCCACGCCTGCTCCTGCATCTCGGGATGGGTGAGCTCCATGGCTATGAGCGTAGGGCTGTCCTGGCTGCGCACCTCAGGCGAGAGCGCATAGTCTAGCGTGCGCGCCACCAGGGCCGGAGATTCGAAGCGCGTGAGCACGCGCTGCGCTGTCTCCCGTAGGTCCGGTTCCGTGGTGCGTTCGCCGACGTGCTGGAGCAGGTCATACATCCTTGCATCTCCATGGGGCGCGGAGAGCAGGACGGCGGCATCGGCCAGGTTGGGGTCTGCGGGCTTGTGCCCCTCAATCAATTGGTGCGCGATCTCGCCGGCCTGCGTGAGTACGGCCGGGTCGCCCGCCTTGCCCAGAGCCTCGAACAGCGCCTCGCGAACCTCCGCATGCGCATCCGGCTCGTGCTCCGAGTATCCACCCATGCCCAGATACACAGGCCTGAGCTCGCTCCGGAGGACGGCCTGCAACTGTGCGCGCTCTTCGCCGGAAGCGATGTTCCAAGCAATCGCAGACAGGCGATCCAGCACGCTCTCGAGCACCGCCGGGTCCCGGTCCGTCTTCATGGCTAATCCCAGGTCCAACACCTGCCCCACGGGAGCCCGCCCGGCCAGCATCAGCGCCCAGCGATCGCCGAGCAGCCCGATGCGCTCCGGCGGCCGCAGCGTGCGCTCCGCACCGCCGCTCAGCTTCTGAAGCAGCTCGGGCGAGTAGTTGGTGCGGTAGTAGCCCTTCTGCGATGCATTGGCATACAGCACGGCGGCAGGCGGAGCGATTGTGGCTCCGGGCGCTAGAATGCTGCAGCCGGATCCTGCGAAGCACACCGGAATGGTCCACGCCTCGGCGGGCACGGGCTGCGCGTCCTCGACAAAGCGCGTCTGGCTTAGCTCTGTCGCGCCGGCCGCCTCATGCAGCTCCAGCAAGGGCACACCGGGCTGTTCGATGAAGCTGCGCATCACGCGGTCTACGGGCAGGCCGCTCACGCGCGACTGCGTTTGCCAGAAGTCCTCCGCCGTAGCGTTGGCGTAGAGGTGCGTGGAGAGATACTGCTGCACGCCACGCCGGAAGCGCCCCTCCCCGAGCCAGTGCTCTACCATGCCAATGACGGCTCCGGCCTTGTCATAGGCAATCTCGTCGAAGAGCGAATCGATCTCGGCCGGCGTCTGGGCACGCGAGCGGATGGCGCGGGTGCCGGACGTGGCATCGTCCTCCATCGCGCGATCGAGATCGAGCGCCGCA
>JAICMT010000488.1 GCA_025929125.1 Acidobacteriaceae bacterium
CTGCTGCGCATTGCGCTCTAGCCCGTGGAGCTGGTCAACGCCGAACGCCAGAGGGATGCGACCGTCGCAGAGTACGCCTCCAACCAACACAGCAACATGGATACGCCGGTGGTGTTTGCCAAGCTGCCATTTCAGTTCCGCATTCTGGCCAAGCAGGGACTGTGGAAGCTGCCGTTCGTGGGCTGGTATCTGAAGCGCTCCGGGCAGGTACCGATCGACGCCTCCAGCTCGCGCTCGGCGATTGCCGGTCTGCTGCGCGGTGTCTCGGCGCTTCGCTCCGGCATGCGGCTCTTCGTGTTTCCGGAGGGCTCGCGCACGGTGGATGGACGGCTGCAGACCTCCGCCTCGGGCGCAGCGTTCATGGCGATCCGCGCAGGAGTGCCGCTGGTGCCGCTGGCGCTGGTGGGCACCTATGAGCTTCTGCCGATCCACGTGTACAGCCTGCGTCCGCGACCGCTGAAGATGATTGTGGGCGAGCCGATTCCGACCGCGGGGCTGACCACCAAAGATGCCGACGCGCTGACCCTGAAGCTGCACGACGCCATCGGCGCGATGTACTACGCGCATCACCCGGAGATGGACGTGGCGAGCGCGGGCGCGGATTCGAGTTCACCTGAGTAGGGTCGGGTGCGGCGGCTCTGCGGCGCTGCGGCGAGATTCCAAACTTCATTGATTTTGCTGCGGGCCGGACGGAAGGTAAACTGCCCTCATGGTGCAGCACTTCCTGGTCAAAGGCCGCGTGCAGGGCGTAGGCTTCCGCTGGTTCGTGCATCGCGAGGCTGCCGAGCTTGGCCTGCGGGGATGGGTGCGCAACACCGACAACGGCGCGGTCGAGATTCTGGCCGCCGGGGAACCCGACCAGTTGAAGGATCTGATGCTGGCGCTGCAGAAAGGCTCGCGCGGAAGCCGCGTCGATCAGGTGATCGAACACACACTCGACGACAGCGAAGGAGCGGGGCTCAAGTCATTCGAGATTGAAGGAGCGTGGTAGTGAGTCCGAAGCCGAAGCCGCAGTTCAACTGTGAACCTCTGAAACAGCTCGTCCGCACGGTGCCAGATTTTCCCAAGCCGGGCATCCTGTTCTACGACATCACCACGCTGCTGAAAGACAAGACCGGCTTCGCGCAGATGATCGACGCGCTGGCGGCGCACTACATCGCGGACGAGATTGACCTGGTGCTCGGCATCGAAGCACGCGGCTTCATCTTCGGCCCGGCGCTCGCCTACCGCCTGAATGCAGGCTTTGTGCCGGTGCGCAAGCCTCGCAAGCTGCCCGCCAAAACCGCTCGCGTGAGCTATGACCTGGAGTACGGCGCCGACTCACTGGAGATTCACCTGGACGCCATTGAGCCGGGCCAGCGCTGCGTAATCGTGGACGACCTGCTCGCCACCGGCGGCACCATGCAGGCGACGGTGCAGCTGGTGCGGCAGCTGGGCGGCGAAATTGCCGGCCTCGGATTCGCGGTGGAGCTGGATTTTCTGAAGGGGCGCGATAAATTTCCGCAGTACGATGTCTTCAGCCTGCTGCACTACGACGAGTAGTTCAGCGGCACACAAAGAAATTCAGCCTTACGATCAGAGATCTCACCATGAAATGGATCGGCGCAACTCTTCTCCTGCTTGCCACCACGCCTTGCGGTCTGGCGCAGGACGCAACGGCATTAAAGACCCGTTTGGAATCAGCCCAGCAACGCTCGTCGCTGGAAGATGCGGCGCTGAAGCCATGGCACCTGAAGCTCACCGTCCACCTCTTCAATGAGAAAGGCAAGCCGACAGGCGATGGAACCATTGAAGAGTGGTGGATTTCACCCGGTCACGATCGGCGCGAGTACAACGCCGGTGCATACAAGGCAACGGAGTTGAGAGACGACGACAAGCAGTACCGCACGAAAGGTGCGGGCACGCCGCCCTA
>JAICMT010000002.1 GCA_025929125.1 Acidobacteriaceae bacterium
AATTTGCGCGCTGCGCTTCGCTCCGCGCTGATCGAAGTTGGGGCGCTCGCGGCCGGCAGTTCAGAAGAGAGCTGAGACCGAAGGCAAAGTTGAAGAGGGAGATTTAATTGGTCGGGACGGGCAGATTTGAACTGCCGACCCCTCGCACCCCAAGCGAGTGCTCTACCAGGCTGAGCCACGTCCCGACGGCAGCAATTTCCACTCCGAGTTTACACGAGCCCCGCGCCTTTGAGTGATCTGAACGGCGATCCCACCGGCAATCTCCCCTCATCCGGCTCCACCAGTGCGGCACGCTCTAATGGCTGGGTGGCACGTATTCCTTGGGCAGCGCCGAACCCTCCCCGAAGAAATACTGATCCATCTGTTCCACCAGGAACTCCTGCGCCTCGCGCGTCCAGGGTTGCAGGCGGTACTCGTTGAGCAGCATCTTTTGATGCTCCAGCCAGCCGGCCCAGGCCTTCTTGGAAACATTTGCGTAGATCTTCTGGCCAAGCTCGCTGTCAAACGGCGGCTCGTCGAGCCCCTCCAACTCCTCTTTGAAGCGCGCGCACATCACCATCCGTGCCATCGTTAAACTTCCCCCTTCTGCCTATCCCTATTGTAAAAGACCGATCTCCTAGAGCATTTTCCTGTTGCCGTGTCCCACCAAGCCCCGCGAGGTGCGGCTTTTCTTGGTAAAAAGCCGCGTTGGCGAAGCTGCTACGGGATACATGTACAGGAGAAATGCTCTACCGCTTGCCGCGCCGCTTGTTCTTACCCCGCAGCTTGCCCTTGGATCCTTTGCCCCCGGGCGGCTTGCCACCCATCGCGTCGGATTCCTTGCTTTTCGCGGCATGCGCGCTGCGCTTGGCCGCTTTGCGTGCCCGTACCGCAGCTTTGCCGGGCTTTCCCGGCGCTGCGCCCGGCCGGCCCAGATGCAGCGGCGCCTGCTCCAGAATGGAAAACTGCAGGCGTCGCTCCGCCGTATTCACGCGATCGAGGACCACACGCACCCGGTCGCCCATTGCGTAGCGGCGGCCGGAGTGCTCGCCAATAATCTGCCGCGTGTTTTCGCGATAGGTGTAGTGATCGCCCTCCAGGCTCATGATCGGAACCAGTCCCTCGATGAAGAGATTGTCCAGCTCGACGAAGCAGCCATATTTGGTGACGCTCAAAATCATGGCGTCGAAGTCCTCGCCCACGCGATCTCGCATGAACTTGACCTTCTTCCAATCCATCAGCTCGCGTTCCGCATCGTCCGCCCGGCGCTCGCTCTGGCTGGATTCCTGAGCGATCGCAGCCAATTCGGATTCGGCAATGGGAGCCAGACCGTTCGCCGGCGCCTCCTTCCCGCCAATAGAATCTTTCTGGCGCCGGTCCCGCTTTCGATCCCCTCGGAGCTGGTCTTTCTCTGGCCAAGGCAGCTCTCGCTCCACGAGCGTCCCCCGTCCGCTCTCCCCGCCTCGCAGCAGAGCTTTGACCACACGATGAACGATCAGATCCGGGTAGCGCCGGATGGGCGAAGTGAAATGGGTATAGCAGGGTGTCGCCAGCGCAAAGTGGCCTTCATTCTTCTCGCTGTAGCGGGCCTGCCGCAGCGAGCGGAGCATCAGGTGGGCCAGAATCCGCTCCTCAGGCTTGCCCGCAATTTTTCGCGCCAATTGCTGGTACATTCGCGGCGTCACCGGAATGTCGCCGGGAATCTCATGCTGGCGCGGAGCATGGCCTCGCCCCCTCGCAGCCTCGCGGCGGTCTGCCTTCATCGTCACACGCTTCACCGGCAGCGGCCCTAGCCCCAGCGAATAGCCGAAGGTCGCGGCCACATCTTCAAACTCCACCACCCGCCTCGGCTCCGGCTTCTCGTGAATGCGGTAGAGCGAGGGCGCGCCCATCTGTTCCAGCCAGTTGGCGATGCATTCATTGGCCGACAGCATGAACTCCTCAATCAAGCGATTGGCCCAGCTTCGCTCCGAGCGAACGATGCTCTCCATGCCCCCCTGTTCGTTGAACTCAATCACCGGCTCAGGCAGATCGAAGTCGATGGAGCCCCGCCGCTGGCGCTTGCTGTGCAGCAGACGAGCCAGTTCATACATGCGCTCAAACTCCGGTACCAGCGCCTCGAATTGCCGGCGTATGCTCTGGTCGCCTTCCAGCGCAGCGTGTACCTGGGTATAGGTCATGCGCGCGGCGGACCGGATGATCCCCTCTGTGATCTCATAGCCTTCGATCTCCCCTGCCGCATCGATGCGCATGACGCAGGAGAGAACCAGGCGGTCCTGCTGGGGCCGCAGGCTGCACAGATCGCTGGAAAGCTCTTGCGGCAGCATGGGAACGGCGCGGTCGGGAAAGTAGACGGAGGTCCCGCGCAGGCGTGCTTCCAAGTCGAGCGCGGAGCCGGGGAGCACATACTGGGCGACGTCGGCGATATGGACCTGCAGCTCCCATCGATCGCCGTGCCTGCGCACCAGCACGGCGTCATCAAAGTCCCGCGCCGTCTCGCCATCGATGGTCACGATGGGCAGCCCCCGGAAGTCGCGGCGGCGCCCGGCCTCCTCGCTATCCCAACGGTCAATGCCCCGTGCCTCTTCCAGCACGGCGTCCGGAAAGATGTGCGGCAGGTGGTGCTTGCGGATGACGATTTCGACGTCGACGCCGAAGTCGTCTTCATCGCCGAGGATCTCGATCACGCGGCCCCTCGCGGTGCGAGTCAGCGTGGGCCAATCGAGGATCTCCACAACGACGACGAGCCCTTCCAGGTCAAGCTGTGCCGCCGCGTCATCAAGCTGCTCGGTGGCCTTATGACTTCGCGCGTCTGCGTCGTCGGGGTGCCCCGCGCCGCCGGAATCACCTTTTTGCCCGCCCCGTGAGGCATATGGCCTCGCCGCGGCCTCCTTGCCTAGAACCCGGTGGGGACCGATGCCGGCGGCTTCCGGTGGCGTCTCCATGCCAAAGGGAACCAGAATGGGTTGCGTCATCCGCTCATCGGAAGGGATCACGGTGTGGCCGCGGGCGGCATCCGTCCGGGCGTAATGAAAACGCCCCACAACGGTCGGATTATTGCGGCTCAGCACCCGGACAATTCGTCCCGAGCGCCGGCCATCGGCTCGCGGAGCGGCCAACTCTACCAGCACGTGGTCGCCCTGCATCGCCCCGCCCATCTCTGTCGGGGCAATGTAGACATCAGCGTCCATGCCGGATGCATGAGCGTCCGGGCGCACGAAGCCAAAGCCATCGCGATGCAGGTCAAGGCGGCCGGCGGCGAGATTGCTGCGGGAGTCGCTCGCCGGTATGGCCCAATGGTCCTTATCAGGCTTGGTCAATTCTCCGCGCGCGGTCAGGCGATCGAGCTGTTGCAGCAGGATGCGGCGTTCCCGCCCTCCGCCCAGGCCCAGCTCCCGCACCAGTTGCTTGTAGCCGGCGCGCCGGCCGGCGGAGCGCTCGATGTGTCGAAGAAGTTCGCGATCTGTCATGAAGATAGGGCGCTTTGCCGCATTCGCCTCCCGCGTGGTCCCGGGCGCCCTGCCGGTGGAGATGCCGTGATGCCATTCTGAGGAGAGCCTGCCCCGCTCTCCCCGGCAGACGATGCGCAGGGGCTGGAGCCGCGCGGCGCACCCCGCGCTTCCCCTGAATGCCTGCCCCATGAATGCCTTATTTTCTTCACCCCGATTTGCTCTCCCACGCCGTTTTGTTGATGTTAACGGCTCGACCGCAAAAAACGCCCAGGAATAGGCATTTCAATTTTCGCCAAAGGATGGTTAAGATGCAGACTGAAGGAAAGCTCTGCGCGGCTTGAACGAAGTGGCCCCCCGCAACTACGTAGAGATCGCCACAACCCTCCCGGATTTGGCTTTCAGCGTGGGGAACTGCTGTCCGCAGGGAGATTCCGGGAGCCGGTATTCAGAAGTTATGCGAAAGGAAATACGAAACGATGTGGAAACCCAACCAGGCCGGAAGTCCATCCCCATCCTCAAGCAACGATCCGGTGCGTCCGGCGGTGCCTACAACCTCCAGCAATGAACCAATCAGCGCACGTCCTTCCGGCGCCTCCCCCGCGGCATCCGCGATTGCCGATCAAGCAACCATCGGCAAGAGCCTTGTAGTCAAGGGCGAGGTGACTGGGTCCGAGTCATTGTATATAGACGGCAAGGTAGAGGGTGCGATCAACTTACCTGGCAACCGCGTCACCGTCGGTCGTAACGGCCAGGTCTCGGCCAACATCTCTGCTCGTGAGGTAGTGGTTCTGGGCAAGGTGCGAGGCAACATCAACGCGCAGGATCGCGTCGACATCCGCAGTGAAGGTTCGCTGACCGGAGACGTGATCGCGCAACGCATCAGCATTGAGGATGGAGCCTTCTTCAAGGGCGGAATCGACATCCGCAAGCCGGGCCAGACCAAAGACGGGGCTTCCAACAGCGGCGGCGCCGTAGAGGCGCAAAAGGCGGCGGCAGTCTAAGCATCCGTCAAAGTGTTGCACGCGAGAGAGCGCGGCTTCTGCCTAGCGCTCTCTTTTCGTTTGCGCGCCCCGCAGGCCGCACTCTAAAGAGAGCAACAACTCCGCTCACGCTGCGTAGTGCTCTAACCCCTCTTGAAGCGGCGCAGCAGGCTCCCGGGGATCGGCACCTTCATCAGAACGGTCAGGGCGATGTAGAGAGCGCCATAGGGCACCAGCACCGCAATCGCGTTCAGGATCGAGCTGTGAAGCGGCAGGCGGCGGTGCAGCAGGTAGCACAGCCCTCCGGCGATCAGCGCCGCCAGCCACAAGCGCAGGACGCGGCTCGTCGGATAGGCGACTTTCCCAATGCGGCCCTGCATCGCGCGGCGCAGCAGCGAATATTCCAACCAGGCGGCGAGGCCCGCGGAGAGCGTGAGGCCCGCCAGGCCCCAACGCGGATTGATGCCCAGCAAGCGCGGCAATGGCAGGGAAAACAGGTAGCCAAGCACCAGGGTGATGGAGACGCGGATCACGGCAAAGTTGAGCGGCGTCCGGGTATCGCGAAGAGCGTAGAAGGCGGAAGAGTAGAGCCGGCCCGACGTGCCGGCCAGCAGCCCGATGCCCGAGCCCGCCAGAGCGCTCCAGACATAGACAACATCGCTCGAACTGAAGTGGCCGGTGCGATAGATCGCCGCGACGACCACATTCCCGAGTACGACAAAGGCTACCGCCGATGGCACTACGAACCATGCGATCTGCGAGAGGCCGGCCGCCAGCCGTGCACGCAGCTTGGCGGCAATCTCTTCCGCCGTGCCCAGCGCTGCCGACATCGCCGGCAGCTCCGCGGCGGAGACCGCCATGCCGAACAGCGATACCGGAAGTTGATTGATGGTCTGCGCATAGCTAAGGGCAGCCACCGCTCCCGTGGGCAATAGGCTGGCGAGGATCTGATCGACGAACGCGCTCACCTGTACGACTCCCCGGCTAAGAAATACAGGGAAGAAGTTGCGGACAATAATGCGCACATGTTCTGAGCGGAAGGTCGCCTTCCACTGCAAAGGCCGCAGCAACTGCAGCACGGTCGGCAGTTGGATAAGAAACTGCAGTGCCGAGCCCACCACCGAGCCTATGGCCAGCGCGACGGCCAGCCGCGGCTCCGCCCAAGGCGCGCCGTTGACGCCGTGCATGAACAGCCTCTGCCCCTCCCACACCAGCGTCGTGATCATGGCCAGGTTCCACACCACGGGCGCGGCGTAGGAGAGGAAGAAGCGGCGATGGCTGTTGAGAATGCCAAGGCACCAGGCGGAAAGCACCAGCAGCGCGGCGCCAGGAAAGAGAATGCGGACCAGTTGAATGGTCAGAAGACGCTTCTCCCCATGGAAGCCGGGGGCGATCGCATAGACCAGCAGAGGAGCGAGGAGCACCCCGGCCAGCACCACCACCGATGCCACCAACACCAGCAGCGCAAAAATCGCGGCGGCGGTGCGCGTGGCCTCTTCATGCCGCTCCTCTGCGCCCAGCCGCGCATACACAGGGATGAACGATGCCGAGAGCACACCCTCGCCGAAGAGGTTTTGCAGCATGTTGGGGATTCGGAAGGCGGCCTTGAAAGCATCCGCCGCCATGGAGTTCCCAAAGTAGTAGGCGAAGATGCGCTCGCGAATTAGACCGATCAGCTTCGAGAGCAGGATGCCGGAGCCGACCGCGAGCGCGGCCGCCCGGCCATGGGGCTGCCGGGGCTTGGGCGGTTGAGCCAAGGCTGGTGTCTCGCTGGAAGGTGTCAAACTGTCGCCCATGCGTGCTCGCTCTAGCTTATCGGGCAATCATCCTTGCAGGGGAGTGTGCAGAGAGGGGCGAAAATGATGCTCCACCTCGCAGCGCCAAGAGGGGCTTGGGGGGTGCCGCCGCCGGCATGGCGGCTCGTCCCAGCCTTGAAAAGAGATTTGGTTCGCGCTACTTCTTTCCCGCCAGTTCTTTGGTCGAGAGATACCAAGTGGTCACGTTCAGCATTCCGTTCCCGCCGTTCACGCGGTTTCTCGCGTCCTCCACCGTGACCGGCGCGCCCACTATGACCCGGTCTCCAGGCCGCCAGTTGGCAGGCAACGAGACGCCGTTGCCGTCGATTACCTGCAAGCCCTCAAAAACGCGGATCAGCTCATCTATGTTGCGGCCAAGCTGCATTGGGTAATAAATAATGGCGCGAATATTCTGCTTGGGGTCGATAGCGAAGACCGCGCGAACCGTCGCTGTGTCAGACACCGCCTCATGCACCAGCCCGTAAAGCTGGGAAATCCGCTGGTCCAGATCTGCGATCACCGGGAACGGCACTTCCACTTGGGCATGTTCTTCCAGGTCGCGCATCCATGCGATATGCGAGTATAGGCTGTCGATGGAAACGCCGATCAGCTGCACATTCAATCTCTCGAATTCGGTTGCCCGCCTGGCAAACTCGATGAACTCCGTGGAACATACGGGCGTGAAGTCGGAGGGATGTGAGAAAAGCATGACGTACTTGCCCTTCGACGTGTAATCGCTGAGCCGGATAATGCCATGCGTGCTTCTGGCTTCGAAGTTCGGCGCCTGCTCAAGAATGCGTGGAATGCGCCCTTCCGGTGCGGCCATCGCCTTTATCCTCTGTCCCCAAAACAAATTTGGACGGAACTGGTGACTTAGGTTAAAGCCGCCCCCCAGGCATGTCAAACATGGCTGCGGGAAGAGCGCCTGCGCTTTGCCGGGCTGTGGGGCCGCTGAAAAGATGGAGCGGCGGCCGCCCCTCCGGCGCTTCCTTATCGTTGGGCGATGGACGCCTTCCTCCACCGCGCAAAAAAAGGTTCGGAGATAGCACCGTTCCCGCGGCAGAAGTACAGGTTTTCCTGCGGCAATTCACATTCTTTCAACAGGTGAAGAAGCGGCGTCTGCCAGCATTGACAAGGGGAATACAGCTTTCGGTGGAACATGAACGAAAAAATGCGCGCCACTTCGCTGCATTTTCCCCCTTTTCATGCAGCACGGCTCTTCGTACTCTTGGCAAACGTTTTTAGAACAGCAGTGGCGAGGCAGTCGCGATTCGAACTGCCGACCAAGCGAAATTAGAACGGGAACGCAGCAGATGCGTGCCGGTCCATAGGGCCTCCGCCGAGGATTCGATTCCGTGGCATGAATCGCTGGTCCTGAGACGGGCACCGGGCAGGTGCTGCCGCTCCATTCACCGCCCTCAACTTGGCGTTGGGGAGGAGCCGTGCCGCGGTGAATATGGAGCGATGAGGTTGCCGCCAGCCTGCTCCGTTCCCGCGGATGCGCCGCATATCCTCCCGGGGGTGCGGTCAACGGCAATGTTCGGGGTCTTCGTGGCAAGGAGGCTCCGCCTGGGCGACCCTTTGGGGTAGGAGTGTACGAAAGATATGAGACCCAAAAAAACGATTCTCTGCGTTGACGACAACGAGCAAGCGCTTTCGGTGCGGAAATTCATGCTCGAGACCCGCGGCTATCGGGTGCTTACGGCGCTGGACTGCGAGTCGGCGTTGGAGCTGTTTCGCGCAGGTGGAATCGACCTGGTGCTGAGCGACCTGGTGATGCCGCGCATGGATGGCAACGAGCTCGTCCGCCGGATGAAGGAGCTTGCTCCCGAGGTGCCGGCCATCCTGATGAGCGGGAGCGTCAAGGCATTCGATCGCGCCAACCGTGCCGACGCCTTCTTGCCCAAGGGCGCCTGCTCGCCGCTGGAGATGTTGGAGCGCATTCGGGTGATGGTGGCGCGCAAGCGAGGACCTAAAAAGTCCCGGCTCGCCGGCCTGGTCCAAGTGGAAGCACCGGAGATGGACGAGGCAGCCATGGCTGCGGCGACATCTTGACCGCGCAGCGCCGGCACGGGGCATCCTGCATTTACAATCCTGAGAGTGGATCCCATTATTGCGGCTAGAGACGTCAGCAAGATATACGGCAGAGGCGAGACCAGCGTTCACGCCTTGAAAGGCGTCTCCTTCTCTGTTTTGCCGGGACAATTCGTCACTCTCGTAGGGCCTTCGGGCAGCGGCAAGTCCACTCTTTTTCACATCCTCGGCGGCCTTACTCGCGCGAGCTCAGGCACCGTCCTCATCGACGGGATTGACTTCTCTTCGCTGGGCGACGCCGATCGAACCAAACTGAGGAAGAAGAGAATCGGCTTCGTTTTCCAAAGATTCAATTTGCTCCCCACCCTCACCGCGCGGGGAAACATTGAGATCGCCCTGGAAATTGCCGGCCTGGAGAAGGGCAGCGAACGGCAGCATATGGATGAGCTGGCCGGCCTGCTGGGCATCACCGGCCGCCTTGACCATTTGCCGTCGCAGCTCTCCGGCGGCGAGCAACAGCGCGTAGCCATTGCCCGCGCCCTGATTACGCGCCCGGCAATCATACTGGCTGATGAGCCGACCGGTAATCTGGACACCGCCAACTCCGACGCGGTGCTGGGAATGTTGCGGCGCTCCAATCAGCAGTTCCGGCAGACCGTCCTGATGATCACCCACAATCCCGAGGCGGCGGCCATTGGCGATCGCATCCTGCACATCAGGGATGGGCGGCTAGTGGATGGGGAAACAGCCGCCCAATTGGATGGGGAAGCGGCCTCTGGCCTGTTGGGGAAGAGCGAAGCCTCGCCGCGTTGACCCGTCCAATCGGCCCTCGCTATACTGCACAAGTACCCATGCGGGAGTAGCTCAGTGGTAGAGCATCGCCTTGCCAAGGCGAGGGTCGCGGGTTCAAGTCCCGTCTCCCGCTCCAGTCGTGAAGCCTGTATGAGTGGGAGTGTGGCGCGCTCAGGTGGCAGCGGACTGGGGATGGCATGGGAAGCAGAAGCGGCCGTTCCGCCGGTCTCGAGGCGGTCGCGCGAATATCCATCCTTTCAATGAGCGGCGCGGTACCCAAGCGGTAAGGGAGAGGTCTGCAAAACCTTTATGCGTCGGTTCGATTCCGACCCGCGCCTCCACTCCTTCAACAACATAGAGCAGCCGCAAGCGAGAGGGGGAACCGCCACTGTAGCGGAAATTGAGCGACGCCCCTTCTTTTTTGAGTTTAGGTTATTACTCTTCGCCTGATTGCCATTGAGCATGGATCTCCCATAGCTGCTTAGCGAGCATTGAGCTTAAGAGATCTTTCATGGGGGTGAGATCGAGCCTTCCTTGTTCCCAAGCAATGTCTGCCGATTCAAGAGCTTTGTAGTATGGGGTCTTGTCTTGCGCAATCTGATCGGGGATAGTCCTCTTACCGGGAATCACATATCCCATTTTTATGCAAAGAATCATATACGAAGCTGCTCGGGAGGTTCGTCCATTTCCATCCGTGAAGGGATGTATCCAGTTGAGTCGCCACATAACGTAGGCCGCGAGGTGCGTTGCGCTCTTCTCGTTCCACTTTTCATTTACATAGTCGCAGAGTTCTTCCACCCGTTCAGGAACCTCGAAGGCCCCTGGTGGTTTGTGTCTACTTCCCCCAATTGCAATTTCGGAAGGGCGCCAATTCCCAGCATATTGCGATATGCCTAATAGCGCCTCGCGATGAAGATAGAGCAAGTGGGATGGGCGGAACTTAAAACCTTGGCGTTGAGGGTCAACAAACGTTTCAACCATCTTGATGACGGCGTCGAATTGCTTCAGCCCGTTTAAGGCTTCTTGTCTGGCTCGCTCGTCCGGGTCGGTAATAATCTCGGCATCATACGCACGGCTGTGCCGGGTTGTGTCTCCCATTACCTGTCGGAAGGTTCCAGGTCCAGTAGCGCAGCCTGCTCATCAATCATTTGCCGTGTTATCCGCTCGTTCTCGATGTGAGTGTTTCCGTATGCAAAGCTGCGACGCTGAGCCTCTCGCTCATCTTTCGAAAATGGCGCGCGCCTTCCGGCTTCAATCAATTCTTGCAAATGATGCGTCATCGCTCGAAGAACCTCACCCACAAAATTTATCATCAATTTCGATATTTGGATGCACGAGGTTGTTCGCAAGTTAACCCGTAGAAATCTACGCAGAAATTATGTCATGTCCATGGTTTGCGATACGCGAGTTCCAGATTGGAACTTTCCATCGCCAACGAATCAGTCGGTGAAGCCGGTAGCGCCCCTGGTGTTTCTGGAGGGCGTCGCCATCAACGGCGTCTGAACGCTTGTCGAGATTTTGAACTTGCTGGATGGCGACAAACAGTTCTAGGCGCTCGACAGCCCGCCTCTGATGCTCTTGAGTGGCGTGCACAAGCGCAGCACCATCTATGGCCCAGGGGGTCGCCAGCGTCACAAGGCCAATTCCCGATTCCGCCGCACCGGTCGCTCGGGTGCTGCGGAGATCATACAGCCGGAACCGCGCCACTTTGATGTCTCTCAACACTCTGTCGCGGGCATGGTTCGGAACGAACCTTGGTGCTTTCGTGTCGGGTGGGAAGAGGAAAGGCGCTTTGCAAGCACGCATATCGGAACAACAGTATGCGTTTCAAAGCGTCGGATGAGGCACTCGCCTCTGACATTGAACTTGGAACGCGGACGAAGTTCCTGACGAGACAGCTACGAGTCAAATCCCACCTCATCTTCTGCGATTGTCAGAGTGGCCCTGCCATACCCTGCACGCTCAAAAACTATCGATTCAACTGGCTGGCAGGCTGTGAAACTGCCCCCGGGATTCAAGCGCAAGCCTAGGGCGCTTCACGCTGCCTAAACGCATCGAAAGGAAGTTCGCCGTAATGAGCATCTCATACCACGGGGGCTGCCTTGGCGAACATTGCATGGCACACGAGGTGGCTGGCGTTTGCAAGGCATCTGTGGCGTGAAGTTCAGGACAATGACGTACTCGACGGCGCGGCTGTTTTGGCGTTCTTCTTTGTGCTGGCGGTCTTTCCGGCCGTAATCTTTGTCCTTTCTCTGCTTCCGTCCCTCTCCATCCCCCACCTGCAGCAGGCCATCCTCGATCTTCTCTATCAGATTTTGCCGGAGCAGTCCGCGAACCTCTTTCAGGTGACCATACAGTACGTCACCGCCAGGGGAAGTAAAGGAATGTTGACGTTCGGACTGATCTTTGCGCTCTGGTCCGGCTCGACCGGCGCCTATGCGATCATGGAGCAGCTCAATGTGATCTCTAACGTCACGGAACGGAGACCCTTCTGGAAAGTGCGGGGGATCGCGATTCTTCTGATGTTATTTTTCACGTTGCTGATGATCGGCTCTCTCTCGCTGGCGATATTCGGAGGGGTGGTTCAGTCCTGGATGGCATCGATCTTCGGCTGGAGTCGGCCATTACGAGTCTTCTTTGCCACTCTCCGCTGGATCATCCTTGCCGCCGCATTGCTCTTCGGGCTTGCCGTGGTGTACCGGTTCGGGCCTGATAAGGAAGCTAGGTTCCGGTTCATTTCTCCTGGCAGTACAGCCGCTGCCATTCTCATCGCGCTCTTCTCGATGGGATTTCGATTCTATGTCTCCACATTCGCCAATTACGGTGCCACTTATGGAAGCCTTACCGCCATTATCATCCTGATGTTGTGGATGTATTTGGCTGGAATCGCCCTTTTGGTGGGCTGGGAAATTAACAAGATCTTGCCCGCGCACAAAATCGAGCCAGTCCGAATGAAAGAATTCCGGGGTGACCCGTAACTCACTTTGGCTAGAGGTTTCTGATTTTGGCTGATTAGATAACCGTGTCGGCTCCAGTGCCGCCGGGTAGACTTGGTTTGCTCAACGAACCAAGGCTCGGAGGAGAGGAGCCGAGCACATGAAGATTGTAGGGTGTGATTTGCATACGCGCTACCAGCAGATCGCGATGCTGGATGAGGAGACGGGCGAGTTGGTTGAACGTCGCCTGGAACATGGCAACGGCGAGGCGAAGGAGTTTTACACCCATTTATCGGGGCCGGTGCGGGTGGGGATCGAAGCCACCGGCCACACACGCTGGTTCGAGCAACTGCTGGCCCAGCTGGGGCACGAGTTGTGGGTCGGGGATGCGGCGCGCATTCGCGCGGCCGAAGTCCGCAAGCAGAAGACCGATGCGCGCGACGCGGCCTTGCTGCTGGATCTGCTGCTGAGCGGCCGGTTTCCGCGGCTATGGCGACCGGCGCCTGAAGAGCGCGATCTCCGGCACCTGTTGTGGCATCGGCAGAAGCTGGTGTGGATGCGCAACGCAATCGGCAATCAGCTGCATGCCCTGGCTATGGGAGAAGGGCTGTGCCGCAAGAGGCAGCTGTTTACCAAGAAGGGGCGATGCGAACTGGAAGCTCTCCGGCTGGATAAGTGGGCCAGTAGGCAACGGCAAGAGTTGTTGCATATGCTCGATCAACTTGACGCTTCGCTGGCACAGTTCGACCAGGCGGTGAACGAGCAAGCCGCTGCTAACGGAGATGCGGTGCGGCTGATGACCCATCCCGGAGTAGGTCCGGTGACGTCATTGGCATTTGTGCTGATCGTCGGTCCGGTGGCGCGCTTTGAGCGCAGCAAACAACTGGTAAGTTATCTGGGACTCAATCCGTGCGAGCATTCCTCCGGCGGAAAGCAAAAGCTGGGCGCGATCTCCAAACAAGGTAATCCCATGCTGCGCGGTTTGCTGGTAGAAGCCGGACACACGGCGGCACGAATGGATCCGGAATTACGGCAGGATTATCAACGACTCCGGCTGCGTCGTGGCGGGAGCGTAGCGAAGGTGGCGATCGCCAGGAAACTGGCGGTGCGCATGTACTGGATGCTGCGCCGGCAAGTGAATTACACGCAGCTGGTTCGCATGCAAGGCAGCTCGAGGGCCACCCTGGTGCAGCAGTAGATCACCGTTAGGCTGATTGGAGCGCCTTGCCTCCCCGAGCGGTCGAGGAGTCTGAACAACGAATCATGGTCGGAAGTTCGGTGACCGAATAGATGGCTGGTGGAACCGAGTGATCCACCGCAAGATTCTGAAAGCGGGCCTTGGTCGATGAGCGAAAAGCAAAAGCAACAACAAAAGCAAAAACCTCCCACGAAGGAAAAAACAAAAAACCTTCGACGGCAGGGGTGTCTCTTGACAACGCCGATACGGTTATAGAGGGTGGCCCGAGTCTCTATACTCGAGCTGGGAGTGCCTAGCTGAAGTCAAAGGGCAACTGGACGCTCAAAAAGATACAAAACGAACGTCTGGCGGGATTGCGCCTGTCGAAGAGCCTCTACCCGATGAGACTAGGAGAGGAGCGGATCGCGTACGAACAAATCGGTCTTTAGGAGTCTGCAAAACGTTTATGCGTCAGTTTGATTCCGACCCGCGCCTCCGCTTCTCAAAACTAGCCAGAGATTGCAGGAACTGAGATGGCGATCAATCCGGCCAATCCCGAGAAAGACATCTATCAGCTCAAGGTCACGCTGCTCGGCGCCAAGCCGCCCATCTGGCGTCGACTGCTGCTCGACCCGGACATGACCCTTGCCAAGTTGCACGACGTGCTGCAGACCACGATGGGGTGGGAGAACAGCCACATGCATGAGTTCCGTGCCGGCGAGCGGCGCTTCAGCCAGCCGGAGCCTGCCGACCCCTTCACGAGAACGCCTCGCGCCGAAAGCGAGCGCACCGCGCGTCTCCGGGCGATACTGAAAAAGGCCGGAGCGAAGATCATCTACGCCTACGATTTCGGGGATAGTTGGGAGCACAGCATCGTTTTGGAAAAGGTTCTTCCTGCCGATCCCAGTATTTCTTATCCCGTCTGCATGGACGGCAGGCTCGCCTGCCCACCCGAAGACTGTGGCGGCATTTCCGGATATTACGGCCTCCTTGAGGCTATCAATAATCCCGACGACGAAAGCTCCGAGGGTATGCGCGACTGGGTCGGCGATGACTTCGATCCCCAGGATTTTTCGATCGACAAAGTCAACCGGCTCCTATCCTCAAAGCCACGCCGCCGTAAAAGCCCCCGGCCTTAGCGCGGAACCCAAGGAGGGGAATCGTCGGCCATTCGGGAAGAGACGGCAGCCTGCAGTTCGTGTGGTCTTGCCGTAGAGGTTGAAGAGGGACCCATCGGCAAGGTGGACATTCTCCCGCCGGACGCGATAGACCTCCTCGGGCCTCATCCCCATAGCAAAGCCACGTCGCGACATTACGGCCCGCCGATAGAGCCGTATGACTGGGTTGACGCGATATACGTGATTTTGGTAATCATCAAGGCTGTCCGCATCATCGAATGGATTGTCACGGATAGAGCGATCATTGGATCGAAAACGTGCTCGGTCACGTAGCTGTCGACATCGAAATCGTTCTATGGCACGTGCCTCAAAGTGCGCGCTTGCGCAGCGACAACAAGTTCTCGATTTTAAGAGGTCCAAACCTATGAAAGTTCTCCCCGACGGCAGCCTGCATCTGGAACGCGGAGAGCGCGTTCCGTTTTGCTGCTCATGCGGCCACTTTATCCCCTACTCAACCGCGCCGCAGATTCACTGCGACGCGTGCGCGAAAGATTGGGACGCAAAGGAGCTGGCGAAGGCAACGGTTGCGACTGTAATCACGCCCGCACACAGGGCCTGAACTGTCCATGCTGCGAAAGACAGGCTCTCGCGGCCGCTCCTGCTCCAGCTTTCGCCTCGCTTCCCGCGGAATGTCTGCAACGTGAAAAAGCTGCGGCTCCGCCGGCCAGGCGGAGGCCCGCCGGTAGAGTGCCCGAGTCCAGCCGCCTCGTTGACCTTCAGCCGACAGAACGCGCGGCATCAGGCGATCGCGAAGACCCGCGCGGCAATGGGCAGCGAGTTAGGAGCAGAAACCACGGGCCATTCGATGGGTGAATGGCCCCATGTCCTCGATCTCGCTACTCTGGCATTCGAGAACCGGCTGGCCTTATTTTGCGGCCGGCAATGCAAACGCCATGTATTCCTTGCCGGTCGAGGGAGGCACGATGCCGCCTGGAGGCATGTAGGCTCCCTTTGGATACGGTGTAGCACCGCCGCTCACCGCGAGCAGAATGTATTCCCGCCCGTTCACTTCATAGACCGCGGGCACACCCTGCGATCCGTTCGGCAAATCTTTGGTGAAGATTACCTTCCCGGTGGCGCTATTCAACGCATAGAGCTTCGAGTCGTTGCCGGCAAACAGGATCAGTCCTCCGGCTGTTACCACAACCCCGCTTTTCGGATACACATTTCCCCGTAGCTTGTCGCTGGGGCCTGCTTCCGGAAGATCGCCATAAGGCGTCTGCCATTTGATCTTGCCGGTATTCAGGTCGTAAGCGGTGAGAGTGGTCCACGGCGGATTGAACACATACGGCTCGTTGCCATATCCCGTTTTGTAACGCGACGGAGGAGGCACCACATAGTTTGGATAAGGAGGCGCCGAACTAAACGATCGCATCATGGCCCGCATCCCGGCGGATGGCGCCGAACCCGGGGGCGCCAGGGACGGCTTGGTCAGAAACAAAATCAATTGGTTCATGGCGTCTGGCGGCATCGAAGAAAACGCCGGCATGCCTCCTCCGCCGTGCGTGATCTTGTCGGTAACCGCCTGAGCACCCATAGTGCTCACGGCTGTATCAATGGCAGGCCCACGATCTCCCTTTAGCTCCGGTCCGTGGCATACCTGGCAGTTCTGTTCATAGATGCCGCGGCCCATTTCCTCCTGTGTCGGAAAGCTCTCGCCGTTCCGACGCATCGTCCTTTGCACCTTTGTATGGGTCGGAATCAGGTTTCCCTCGTTCGCTTCGGTGGATTCCCCGGCCGGCACGAGCTTAACGATGGACACCATGTTTTTCGACTCGACATAAACCATGCCGTCCGCTGGATCCGCTGCGGTGCCAAAGAACAATGTGCCCCCATTCACGCTCGGATCATTAATCGTGTCTACCCCAAGGGACGGCGGCGTATAAAGACCGGTCTTCGCTTTTGACAGGCGATTCTTCCACCAGGCGATTTCATCCGGCTTCATGAATCCGGTATACATATCCTTCACGGTCATGCCCTGCCGTACAGCGGGAGGCACGACGGTCGGGAATGGCTGCGTCTTTGAAGCGACTTCACCCGGTACGTCGCTCGGCGGGACGGGACGCTCCACGATCGGCCATAGCGGCTTTCCCGTTACGCGGTTGAACACATACAGAAAGCCGTTCTTCGGTGCGATCGCTACCGCATCCACCATCTTGCCGTCATGCTTCACCGTTACAAGTTGTGGAGCGGCGTCAGGATCGAAATCCCACAGATCGTGGTGAACCAGCTGGAAGTGCCAGAGCTGCTTACCCGTATTGGCGTCGAGCGCCAGGATGTTATCGGCATAAAGGTTGTCCCCGGGCCGGTCTCCCCCATAGAGCTCGTATTTTGCGGATGCTACCGGGAAGTAAGCGATTCCGCGCTTCTGGTCGACGGTTATTTCTCCCCACACGTCCACGCCGCCCATATATTTGTAAGCATCTTTCGGCCATGTGTTATATCCAGGCTCGCCCGGCCGGGGGATCGTATGGAAGACCCAAACCAGCTTGCCGGTGTTCACATCAAAGGCGCGAATATCGCCCGGAGGCGCCAGGTACCCCTCACCGGTCGCACTGCCCAGAATCAGAATGTTCTTATAGACCCGCCCCGGTGTTCGGGAAGACAGCGGTCTGCCCGTTCGATCGATGCCAATCTTCAAGTCCAGCTTTCCGTGGTCGCCGAAGGAATCTACGAGCTTGCCGGTGCGCGCATCGATAGCCAACTCGAAGCCTCCCGCAGGCACGAACAGCCGCCTCTCTTTCCCATCTTTGCTTTCCCAGTAATTGGCGCCGCGCATGCCCGCGATTCCGCCAAACCGGGCGGGCATTCCCGCGGGAGTCGCGAAGGTATGCACCCACAGCTTTTTCCCCGTCGCCGCATCCACCGCCACCAGCGATCCATCCTCCGCAGCCAGGTAAGCCACGCCATGGGCCACCACAGGACTGAACGTGTAGCTGAATTGATCCCCGGTCGGAAAGCTCCAGGCGAGCTCCAATTTGTCCACGTTGCCGGTATTGATCTGCTTCAACGCGGAATAGTGCGAGCCGTCCGGTCCTCCCAGGTAATCCTTCCAGGTAGTTCGCGCCTGCCAGTTAGTCTGGTTTTGCTCGGCGGATAAGGTTCCGCCGCAGACGAGAGCGAATAAAACAACAGGAAAAAACTGCCAAACCTTACTCATGAGACTCCTTGCGCCGCCGCCATAGATATCACCTGCGCGAGCGCCTGCGTGTGGTTCCAGAGAATAAGCATGCATTCCGCTTCAGAAGGAACGCTGTTCTGTGCGTCTTCCGGATGTTTGCGGGCCTTCCGCTTCGTTTCCCTTCTTCTGGTAGAAGGTCGCCAACGGTCGGATCAATTGCGTATCCTGCATGGCATCCTTCGCATGAATCACCATGCGAGACTGATTCCCACGCCGACACGCACTCTATCATACCTCCGAGGAGGACGGCTTCAGAACCCGGAAAGACGCGTCAAATCCAAGAAATCAAGGCAAATTCCCTCTGCAGCCGGGTTGATTCCCGTCTGCCCGCAATCGCCGGAAAACTCTGCAGCATCGAATGAGTGGCGAAGCAGTCAGAGTCGTCAAGGCTTCCCGCACAAACGAGTGCAGCCGAAAGCTGGATCTGCATCCGGACGATGCGAGCAGCGGGACTTCTTCGAGGCTTGGACAGTCTTATAGTTGGCTGAGGAGGCGGCAAAACGATGTTTCTGCTCCTTTTGGCTTATTTCGGCGGAATACTCACCATTGTGAGCCCGTGCATCCTGCCGGTGCTCCCCTTTGTGTTTTCGCGCGCCGATCAGCCTTTTCGCAAAAGCGGCCTCCCGCTGCTTGTCGGCATGGCAATTACTTTTGCGGGAGTCGCCAGTCTCGCGACGGTCGGCGGAGCTTGGGTGATTCAAGCGAATCAGTGGGGGCGGTTTGCCGCTCTCGTCCTCTTCGCTGTGTTCGGCCTCGCCCTGCTGTTCTCCTCGCTTGCCGAGCGGCTTTCGCGTCCGCTGGTTCGCCTCGGCAACCGGCTCTCGCGGAACGCGGGTACGGGCTCCAGCGTGCGCAACTCGCTTCTGCTCGGCATTGCTACGGGACTGCTCTGGGCGCCTTGCGCGGGGCCGATTCTCGGCGTCATCCTCACCGGCGCAGCGATTAGCGGAGCCAACGTTCACACAGCGCTCCTGTTGCTCGCCTATGCATTGGGTGCCGCAACTTCGCTCGCCATTGCGGTGCTCGCCGGAGGCCGGGTCTTTGCCGCCATGAAGCGTTCTCTCGGCGCTGAACAATGGATCCGCCGCGTTCTCGGAGTCGCGATCCTGGCAAGCGTAGTGGTGGTCGCCCTAGGGCTGGATCGCGGAGTGCTCACCCGCATCTCTCTGGGAAGTACGACCGGCCTGGAGCAGAAGCTGGTCAATCATTTTCATCCCCAGCCGAGCCTGACGTTGGTTGTGAATTCAGACCCGGCGAATCCTGAGGGCCCAGCGATCGATCTCACCACGAAC
This sequence comes from Acidobacteriaceae bacterium, assembly GCA_025929125.1. Classification (GTDB taxonomy): domain Bacteria; phylum Acidobacteriota; class Terriglobia; order Terriglobales; family Acidobacteriaceae; genus Edaphobacter. Next base: position 18,798 of record JAICMT010000002.1, read on the forward strand.
CAAGCGTCTGCTGAGATGCAGCCTGTATCCGATCCCGGCCCGGATCCCGGCCCAGCCCTCAAGAAGCTCACCGGAGCGACAGCATGGATCAACTCGCCCCCGCTCACGCCGGCATCGCTTCGCGGCAAAGTTGTTCTGGTGGATTTCTGGACCTACTCCTGCATCAACTGCTTGCGCACACTCCCCTATGTAGAGGCGTGGTATCAGAAATATAAAGACAGCGGACTGGTCATCATCGGCGTTCATACCCCGGAATTCCCGTTTGAAAAAGACGAGTCCAACGTGCGCGAAGCCGTTCAGAAACTTGGGATTCACTATCCCGTCGCAATGGACAATAACTATCGCATCTGGCGCAACTTCAACAATGAATACTGGCCCGCCGATTACTTCATTGACGCCACTGGCCACATCCGCTATCACCACTTCGGCGAGGGAGACTACGCCAAGTCCGAGCACTGGATTCGCAACCTTCTCGAGGAAGCCAATCATCAACCTCCTCCAAACACGGCGACGAGGATCGATGGCGCCGGCAGGGAAGCAGCGCCGGATTCCAGGGATATCGAGTCACCGGAGACCTATATTGGATATGCGCGGGCGCAGAATTTCGTCTATCCCAGCGGGCTCATTCACG
>JAICMT010000452.1 GCA_025929125.1 Acidobacteriaceae bacterium
GCACGCCGCTGATGACGGAAGAGCAGGAACTGGCGGGAGCGGCACACTAATCCGGTGAACAACAACCGCACGCTGACAGTTGTAGTGTGGCTCGGGGTTGGCTTCGCACTGGTTGTGTTGGGAGTGCTGATCCACTCGCGCGTGCCACACAGAAGCGCAGACCAGCAGATTTTGATGCAGAAGTCGCACCAGCACTGAGCAGTACGCGGCGGGGACGAGAGATTCAAGATGGCTGATGTAACCATTACCGTAGATGGCAAAAAGCTGACCGCACCAGCGGGATCGCTGCTGATTGAGGTGTGCAAGGCGGCCGGCATTGAGATTCCAGCGTTCTGCTATTACCCCGGGTTGAGCCTGCAGGCGGCGTGCCGGATGTGCGTGGTGCGGCAGGAAAAGGTGCCGAAGCTGCAGACGGCATGCACGACGCAAATCGCCGAGGGGCAGGTGTTCTTTACCGAAACTCCGGAGGTTGTGCAGGCGCGCAAGGCGACGCTGCAGCTGCTGCTGGGGAATCATCCGCTGGACTGCCCGGTCTGCGATGCAGGCGGCGAGTGCGAACTGCAGGATATGACCTTCAAGTACGGCGCGGCGGAGAGCTTCTACGCGGAGCCGAAGAACCACCGTGAGGAGCAGCAGTGGTCACCGGTGGTGTTCTTCGACCGGCCGCGCTGCATTCTGTGCTACCGGTGCGTTCGCATGTGCGGCGAAGGCATGGACGTCTTCGCGCTGGGCGTGGAGAACCGGGGCTCGTCCTCGATCATTGCGCCGAATATTCCGGCCGCGATCTCCCCGGACGCTCTGGCTAAGCTGGACTGCGAGCAGTGCGGTATGTGCATCGACGCATGCCCGGTAGGCGCCCTGACCAGCGGGACCTATCGCTACAAGACTCGGCCATGGGAGATGAATCACGTTCCGACGATCTGCACCCATTGCGGCGATGGCTGCAAGACCACGCTGGGTGTGCGCTCGACCGCGGAGGGAGCGGAAATTGTGCGCGGTGACAATCGAGACAAGTCGGGGATCAACGGCGACTTCCTGTGCAACAAAGGCCGCTATGCCTTCGATTTCGCCAACCATGAGGAGCGCCTCCATCAGCCGCTGGTCCGCCAGAGCGACGGCGCGCTGAAGCCGGTGAGTTGGGAGGAGGCGTTGAGCTACGTCGGTAAAACGCTGGCTGAGATCAAGGTTCGGCGCGGCGGCTCCAGCATAGGTGTCATCGGCAGCAATCGCCTGACCAACGAAGAGACGTACCTGCTGCAGAAGTTTGCCCGGTCGGTGCTGGGCACCAACAACATCGATCATCACCGCACGGCAGATTATGTTACGTTTGCGCAGGCCCTGGCGGGTACGACAGGTCGAGCGGCTTCCCTGCGCGACACGCAGACCGCAAAGGCGGTGCTCCTGATCGGCGGGGATCCGACCAATCAGGCTCCCCAGACTGCGTGGAATCTGCGGACCTCGGTCCGGCTAAACGGGACCAGGCTGTTCATCGCGAATACGGCCGAAATCAAGCTCCGGCGGCAGGCGCGCGGCTTTGTGCAGGTGGCGGAGTTCGGTTACGGAGCGCTCGCGGCTTATCTCGGTGGCGATGAGTCCCAGGCCGGCGCTGCGGCCCAGGATAAGGCAGCGCTCAGTGGCTTCCGCGATGCGGTGACAGCCGAGACGGAGTTGCTGATCCTGATCGGGCCGGAGATTCGCGGGGCGGAGCTGAAGCGGATTGTGGACTTCGGGCTCGGCGTTTCTGGTGCGAAATTCGCGCTGCTCGGCGATTATGTAAATTCGCGCGGCGCGGCGGATATGGGACTGCTGCCTGACATGCTTCCGGGCTATGTTCCAGTAAGTGCAGCAGCCACCGGGGAGTATGCCGTTCCGCCAGAACCGGGGCTGGACCTGCTGCAGATGTTTGATAAGGCTGCCGCGGGCGAATTGGCCGCCCTATATGTAGTTGGTTCCAATCCGGTGCGACGGTACGGAGCAGACCCCAGCGCGCTGAAGGATACGTTTGTCGTGGTCCAGGACATGTTTCTAACCGAGACTGCGAGCTTGGCCGATGTGATCTTGCCGGCGGCAAACCTGTATGAGAAGTCCGGCTCGGTGACCAACAGCTATGGCGACCTGCAAGCCGTGAAGAAGGCAGGCGACTTCCCAGGCGTGCGGACGGATTTTGAGATGATCGTGCGAATTGCGGATAAGATGGGCGCGGAAGTTCCGAGACTGGTCCCATTTGGCTCAGCGGGAACACGCGCCGACATGGGGCAGACGCGTGGTGCGCAGGCCGGGGAGGCGGAC
>JAICMT010000112.1 GCA_025929125.1 Acidobacteriaceae bacterium
CAGACCGATGATGACAAGAAGTTTGTGGCTGCTGCTGCTCAGGGCGACCGCAATGAGATCGCGCTCAGCGAGTTGGCCGAGAAGAAGGCGACCAACCCTGCCGTGAAGGCGTTTGCCAGCCGAATGGTGCGCGAGCACAAGGAGATGACCGAGAGCATGAAGCCCTTCGCCGAGAAGTGGGGCATGAATCCTCCGGTGGACGTGGACTCAGATCACAAGAAGGAGCTCGATAAGCTGAATGGGCTCTCCGGCCATGACTTCGATAAGGAGTACATGGATGCGATGGTTTCTGACCACTCCGACGCGCTGGATGCCTTCACCAAGGAGGCGAAGGACACCAAGGTCGCGTCCTTCAAGGCTGCCGTGCTGAAGGGCAAGACCCGCGTGGCCGCGCATAAGAACATGGCCTACGACCTGAAGAAGAAGCTGTAGTCGGGTAAAGAAGCGATGGGGCCCGCTCCGGATTGGAGCGGGCCTTCGTGTGTCCGGAATCCGCTGGGTTAATGCGTCACGCAGAAATCACCGCATATTCAGATAGCTGCAACATTGCCGCTTTAGCGTCCGAGGCATGGTGCTCAGCTTTGTCGTGCCCGCCTTCAACGAGGAGGCGTATCTAGGAGACTGCCTCCAGTCCATCCTGCAGCAGACACGGGCAATGCAGGATTCCATCGAAATTATCGTCGTCAACAACGCCAGCACCGACGGAACGCGCGAGATCGCGCTCAGCTTTCCCGGCGTGCGGGTCGTCGATGAGCCGCGCAAGGGCCTGACCTTCGCTCGGCAGGCGGGTTTCCTGGCCAGTTCCGGCAGTCTCATCGCCAACGTCGATTCCGATTCGCGGCTGACACCCGGCTGGACGGAGCGGGTGCTGAAGGCATTCCAAGCCAATCCGCAGCTAGCAGGGTTCTCGGGCCCGTTCATTTATTACGACCTGACCCCGCAGCAGAGGCGGCTGGTGAAGGTGTTCTATTTCATGGGTTGGGTCACGCATGTCGCCAACAAGCACATTCTGCGCGTGGGCGCGATGATGCAGGGCGGCAACTTTGTCGTTTCGCGCGCCGCGCTCGAGCAGGTCGGCGGTTTCAATGTGCACATCAGCTTCTACGGTGAGGACACGGACATCGCGCGTCGGCTGAACGCGGTGGGCGATGTGGACTTCAATTTCGACCTAAAGATGTACTCCTCGGCTCGACGGCTGAAGCATGAAGGCATGTTCACCATGGCCGGTCGTTATGCCATCAACTACTTGTGGACGACGTTCCTGAAGCGGCCGTACACGCGCGAACATCTGGATATCCGCGAGAGCAGCTAGCTTCCAGGCATTGCAGAATTTCTGAAGATAGGAACTGAAGCTCTCTTACAGGAGTTCCATCTCACGGGCCGGCTTGCCCGTGCCGGACATTGCGAGGCTGAAGGTCTCGCTCAGGGTGCGGCTGCGTGCGAGCCGCACAAGCTGCACGGCGACCTGCAGCGGCCAGGGAGCGTGGCCGTCCTCCCAGAGCTGGCTGAGCGGGCGCATCTCGCCCTTGCTGTCCGGATGAAAGGCGCGATCGTCCCAGCGCTGCCAGCCTTCGACGAACTCCGGGAAGTCAGTGACGGCATCGAGGGTGGAGTGCAGGATGCGTTGCTCCCACGGTTTGGCGTACTGCTCCAGGAACAAGATGTGGCTGCGGCGCTCCACGCGCACTTCCTCGACAAACTCGCGGAAACTGGCTGCGGCTGAGACATTGATGCAGGCGTTCGGCTCGAGTCCGTGCCGGTCGCCGCCACTAATCAGCAGATAGCCTGTCTCGCGCGCCAGCCTGGTGACGATGCGGTTCTCGCGCACGTTGCGCAGGCCGTTCAGCTCCATGGCGTGGATGCATTCCCCAGCGAGCTCAATGAAGCGCATCAGCTCAATGCGATGGGCGTCGATCCCGATCTTGTGCAGATCCCAGACAGGGTGATTCAGTACCACCAGCACGCCAGGCGTCTCATGGAGGTCGTGCAGTAGTGTCGGCAGCCTGGTTTCGTCCGGAGTCGCGGTGTAGGCTTTCAGCCGCTCCATCCAGAGGTGACCTTCGGCAGTCGGAATGTTGTGAATGCCAAGGTGCAGCTCGGTGGGCCCGTAGGGTACCGTCCACTCGACGGAGACGGGGATGTGGCGGGACGTGGCCACGGTTCTCAGCAGCATTGGGCCTTCGATGGTGTCGTGATCCGTGATGGAGACGAGTGGTGTGAGGCCCAGCCTGTGAACTTGCTGGAACTCGAGATCGTAGGCCATCTTGGGCAGCAGCGGCGGACGCCAGTGGCCGCGCACGAAGTCGAGCTTTAGCCCCCGGCGCTCACTCTGCCGCTCATAATGCTGGAAGACGCACTCCAGTCCGGGCAGCGCGCGCAGGATCTTGCGGATGAAGGTCAGGGTCTCTTCCGAGCAGCTGGTGTGGCTGTGAAGGGAGAGTCCAGTCCGGTACTGCTGTGCCGCCGCCGGGTCCGTCCAGATGGTGGAGATTCTCGACCTCGGTTGCATAGCGGCCCCCAGATACTTCGCTCCTAGTGGACGCGACGATTGCAAATGCACCGTGAATGGAGCGCAAACAGACGAGGAATTTCGTCCTATAGCTGGTAACTCGGCGGGTTCTTTTTTTGCCATCCGGCTTGTTTACGGATAGATGCGGTTGAGGGTGCGGGCGAAGGGAATAGTTTCGCGGACGTGTTCGAGGCCGCAGATCCAGGCGACGCAGCGCTCGATGCCCATGCCGAAGCCGGCGTGTGGGACAGAGCCGTAGCGCCGCAGATCGAGGTACCACTCGAACGCGGAGACGGGCAGGTTGTGCTGCTCGATGCGCTCTCTCAGGAGCTCGTAGGAGTCGATTCGCTGCGAGCCCCCGATGATCTCGCCGTATCCCTCGGGCGCGAGCACGTCGACGCAGAGCGCCTTGGTTGCGTCTTCGGGGTCGGGCTGCATGTAGAAAGCTTTGATGGCCGCTGGATAGCGATGGATCATCACCGGGCGATCGAATTGGGAGCTGATATAGGTCTCGTCCGGCGAGCCAAAGTCGTCGCCGTTCTGATGAGGGATCTCGAGCTTGCCCGCTTTGAAGGCCTCGTCGAGCATGGCGTGGGCTTCGTCGTACGTCAGGCGAGGGAAGGGCGTTCGAATCGCTTCGAGCTTTGCGATATCGCGGCCGACGGTTTTGAGGTCGGTCTGGTGGAGTTCGAGCACGCGCTGGACGATATAGGTCAGAAAGGCCTCTGCGAGTTGCATGTCGCCCTCGAGGTCCATGTAAGCGACCTCGGGCTCGATCATCCAGAACTCGGTGAGATGGCGACGGGTCTTGGATTTCTCCGCCCGGAACGTGGGGCCGAAGCTATAGACCTTGCCGAGCGCCATGGCGGTGGACTCGATGTAAAGCTGGCCGGACTGGGTTAGAAAGGCCGGATCGCCGAAGTAGTCGAGCTCAAAAAGCGTGCTGGTGCCTTCACAGGCCGCCGGCGTGAGGATGGGCGGATCGGTGCGCACAAATCCGTGCGTATCAAAGTACTCCTGTGCGGCGCGCATGATGGTGGCGCGAATGCGCAGAATGGCGGCCTGCCGGGGGCTGCGCACCCAGAGATGGCGATGCTCCATCAGGAAGTCGGTGCCGTGCTCCTTGGGAGTGATGGGATAGGGCGTGGATTCCGGCACGAGGTGGACGGCTTCGACGTTCTCGACATCGATCTCAAAACCGGAAGGGGCGCGCTTGTCGGCGCGCACGCGTCCTGTGACTACTACGGAAGATTCCTGGGTCAGCGCCTTCACGCGCTCGAAGACCTCTTCCGGGACGGCCGCTTTCGGAACGATGCCCTGGATGACTCCGGTGCCGTCGCGGAACATGGGAAAGAGGAGCTTACCCGAGGAGCGGATGTTGTAGAGCCAGCCCTTCAGGGTGACGACTTCGCCCTCGTGTGCGGCCAGCGAGGAGATGGTGGCAACCGGTGCGGATTTGGTGTCGGACATAGGGGACTTCGCCCAGTGTACCCGCACCGCAAAGACGCGCGCTGGCATGGCTGGACGGAGCTTATTTGATGCCGACCACCATGGATTCGGGGCCCACCAGGTGTTCTACGCGCGCGGAATGGAAGCCCGCCTCCTGCATCCAGCTGACGCACTCCGCTCCGGTGTAGTCGAAACCGCCAGGGGTTTCGATCAGCATGTTGAGGCTCATGAGCAGGCCGAAGGCATTCTTCGACCGGTCGTCGTCGATGATGCTCTCATAGACCACCAGAGCGCCGCCGGCGGGCACGGCTTCATACGCTTTCCTGATCAGCATCTTCTTGGTGGGCAGGTCCCAGTCATGCAGGATATGGCCCATCATCACGACATCGGCTTTGGGAAGCGGCATGTCAAAGAAACTGCCCGGGGCGAACTTCACGCGATCGGCGATTGAGTTCTGCTGGACGTACTCTTCGAAGATCGGGGCGACTTCGGGAAGATCGAAACCTGTGCCGGCGATGTGGGGATTGGCCAACGCGACTTGCGTGATGAGGTCGCCTTGCGCGGTTCCAACGTCGACGGCAGACTTGTAATCCTTCCAGGGGAACTGCCGCGCGATAGTCATGTTTGCGCCACGACTGATCCCGGTCATCGCCTTCAGAAAGGTCTTCAGCCGCTGCGGGTCTGCGTAGAGAGCGACGAACGGGGATTCACCCCCCTGGCTCGCTTCATTCTGCAGCTCGCCGGTCCGAAGCGCGGTGGTGAGATGGCGCCAATGACCGTAGAGCCTGCTGTTGGCCATCTCAAAGATTCCGCCGAGATACGATGGCTTGTTTTTGTCCAGGAAGAAATCGGTTGAGGGCGTGTTGGAGTAGACGCCATCTTTTCTTTCCAGAAGCCCCAGGGCAACCAGCGCATCGAGGAAATCGCGCGCCGACCGTGGATGCAGTCCCAGCCTGCCTGAGAGCGGCTCAAGCGGCTCAGGATGTTTCGCGAGCTCAGTGAAAAGCTCGATTTCGACGGCGCTCAACAATGTCTTGGAGGCCCAAAAGCCCATCCCTATTTGCAAAATTTGGTCGGCGCTCGGTTGGCTCATGCGTACTGATCCTCGGGAATCTGAATTGAAATTGTTCTGAGTGCGACGAGCATACAGGATCGGGAGGATCCTGTGCGACCGACGGCGCGACAGCTTCGAGAGCGCTATTTCGACTGCATCTGTTCCCGCAGGCGTGCCTGCCGGGAGAAGAATTCCTGGGTCCTGCTGGCGATACTCTGGGCGGTTTCGCCGCGACCGGCTCCGATTTCGAGCACCGCAGACAGCGCATCAGGCAGACCAAACATCAAGTCGCCGATTACATCCCAACGCATTGCGCCCTCGCCGGGCCAGAGATGCTCATCTTTGAAGTCGGTGGATTCGCTCCGCGGATTGGAGGGAGCGAAGGCGCCGCGATTGTCGTGGAGATGCAACTGCGCCACTCTGCTGCCCAGCACCGCGAGAGCTTCGGCGAGTCCGGCATCCGCCGGGGCCTGCATGGGCTGGACAAGGTGCAGGTGTCCGAGATCGAGGCAGACACCCACGCTGTCGAAGTGCCCGGTGCGCAGAATATAGAGCAGGTGCTCCGGGGTGGAGACCTCATTGAGCAGGTTTTCAATCAGCAGTTGCAAGCCGAGCGGGCCGGCAAAGGCCTTCAGGTGTTCGATGGCGGTGAGCGCGTACTCGATAGTGGCATCGTTCCAGCTGGAGTCACGCAGGCCAAGGTGCAGGACGGCCGCTGCGAACGGTACCTGCTCGGCGCACTCGAGGGCGCGCTTTACTTCATCCATCGCGGCGATGCGGTGATTCTTGTCGCGCGAGATGAGGTCGAGGTTGGGCGCGACATGACGGGACCACGGCTCGGCGCCCGAGGTAAGCGCGGCCCGGCCGTGGTCGGCAAGGTAGATGGGCTGATGCAACACCGCGCGAACATCGTTGGAGCGGA
>JAICMT010000355.1 GCA_025929125.1 Acidobacteriaceae bacterium
GCAGGCCTTCCAGAGCGGCGATATTGAGGTTGTCGTGGCGACGATCGCGTTTGGCATGGGTATCGATAAGTCTGACGTTCGGACGGTGATTCACACCGCGCTTCCGGCATCGGTTGAGGCGTATTACCAGGAGATCGGCCGTGCCGGTCGCGATGGCCTGCCGGCACGGACGGTGCTGCTGCATTCGTACGCGGACCGCAGAATGCACGAGTTCTTCTTCGAACGCGACTACCCTCCTCTGACAGAACTGGATCGCGTGGCGGGCGTTCTTCCGGACGAGTTCGCCCCGCCCGAGCAGCTGGCCCATTCGCTCAAGATGGCCCCCGGCGACCTGCAGAAATCGATTGAGAAGCTGGTTGCCCAAGGTGCTGCGCAGCTCGACTTCGCGGGATACGTGCGCCGGACCGGCCTTGTGGGCCGCCCGGATTGGCGCGCCGGGTATCAGGCGCAGCTTGCCTTCCGGCGCGCGCAGCTTGACCGGATGGCTGCCTTTGCTGAGACTCCGCAGTGTCGCATGGCCGCGCTGGTTCAGCATTTCGGCGATACTGCCGATGGCCTGCGCCCGTGCGGACACTGCGATTTCTGCGCTCCGGAATCCATGACGGCTCAGATCTTCGGTGCTCCTTCAGAGGAGCAGGCGCGGCAGCTGCGCTGCATTCTCTCGTCGCTCGCATCTGGCGCGTCGAGGTCCGTCGGGAAACTGCATACAGAGCTTGGCCTGCCGGTCGACCGCAGAATCTTCGAGACGCTGTTGGAGGCGTTGGTTCGCGCCGGATATGTAGCGCTTGTCTCCGACACCTTCACCAACTCCGAGGGTGAGGTGATCGCCTATAAGAAGGCCACGCTCACGCACGAAGGCCGCAGCACTGACGCACACAAGCTGGTGGATGTCCTGCTTCCCGCGGGAGCATCTGCGTTATCTAGTCCGTCGGGCAAGCGTTCGCGTGCCAAAGCAAAGGGCCAAACCGGTGTGGAGATTCCTCTCAGCCCCGCCCAGGAGCAGTTGCAGGAGAAGCTTCGTGCATGGCGTAAGACCGAGGCGGCGAAGAACGGCAAGCCGGCGTTGCTGGTGCTCTCCGATAAGGTGCTGCGGCATCTCGCTGCCGCGGTGCCGCAGAGTATGAACGAATTGCTGGCCGTCTCAGGCATTGGACCCGAGAAGGCCGATCGCTACGGCGCCGAGATTGTGACTCTCTGCCGTGCAGACGGGGCACCTGGTTCCGTAGTGTCGAAAGCGCCGACGCCAAAACCGGTATCGCGGCCCGAGCGGCCTGAGGTGAAACCGGTTTCGACAGCGAGAGCGGCAGCGCCCAAAGCTGAGACTTTTCACCGTCCCGCTCGGCTGCCCGATGAAGCAACGGGCCTGACGCCGGAGCAGCAGGCGCTAGACCAGAGGCTGCGCGACTGGCGCAAGGAGGCCTCTGCGCAGCTCGGCGCGCCTCCCTTCCTGGTGCTTGGTTCCGGAGCGCTGCGGGCCATTGTGGTGCGACGGCCGCGAACGGCTGACCAGCTCCGCTCCATCGACGGAGTCACGCCCGAGGCAGCACGGGCTCATGGGCCGGCCATTCTCGAGATCTGCAACGGCTGATCCAGCGCTGCTTACATGCGGCGGCGGTAGCGAATCGCGAACTCGTAGTCGGGGTTGGCCGGAAAAAGCTTTGCGATCAGGCGCAGGCGATCGGCCAGAGCCTGCGGGGCAAGCAACGGGTACTCGCGCTCACGCAGCTCCGAGTAATCGAAGTCCAGCGCGAGCGAGAGCAGGTAGATCGCGATGGAATCAGAGAAGGCGGCCTCAAGGAAGTCGCCCTTGGCACGCTCGTCGACGCGCACCGCGCCTTCGGAGCGGCCCAGGGCTGTTGCGCGGGCCTCCCATGCGTCCTGGCTGGTCTCGCCTCGAACGTCGGCCACTGCCTGGTTCCATGCAAGCTCGGCGAACGCCTCCGCGATGCCCGCCTGATTCACGAACCCGTGGCCCACGTTGATGAAAAACTCGAAGGCCAGCGAGAAGCGGTCGGTGAGTAACCGGCTGGAGATAAATACACCTTCGCCCGTGGCCAACTCGACGTTGCGGTGGCAGATCGCCTGTTCCGCCAGTTCCGGCGTGTAGGCGGCGGAGATCATGGTCGTGTCGGAACTGCGGTGCCCGGCGGCTTCCAGGCTGCGGCCCTCCGCCATCGCCAGCGGAACGAAGAAATAGGTTTTACCGCTCAGTGCCGCGGCTATGGATGCAGGTACAGCCTGCACCATACGACCGAGCTCGGCCTCGTCTAAACCGGTATCAGCGAACGGGGCATAACGCAGTCCGTTGGGCGAGCTTCGGACGGCCGCTTCACTCGCAACCTCTGTCGCCGCCACCAGCCCACTGCCCGAGACACTCTTCGCACTATCCGCCATAAGAGGCTATTCTACCTGTATGAGCCGCACCGCCTCGCCCCCTGCCGCTTCCGCAGCTCGCAGCTTCAGTGAGGGGTACATCTTTCGTATTCCGCTTGGTCAACTTGGCTGGTTTGGAAGCATTCTGATTGCGCTGGCCTCGGGATTCCTGACCTTCTTTGCGACCACCTTCTGCGCCATCTTCGGCATTCTGTTCTACAACTTCGCCACCCATAGCGCTGTGGACTTTGCCTACAGCTATCGGCGGGTCGGGCTGCCCTGCGGACTTGCGGTTCTTGCATTTGCAACCGTGTACCTCGTTCGCCTCTGGACGAAGCGCGTCTTCCGGAGCTAGCGGCGGCTTGCAAGCAGCTCTCCCGTCCCGGACGGCCCTTCGAGTGGCTCTGCGGCGTGCTGCGCACCAGCTCTACGATCCCCCGCCGCTGGTCTTCGACGATCCCTTCGCGGTTCGCATCCTTGGCCCGCATGCCGGCGAACTGGAACGCACGCCGGGCCGAGTGGCCGAACACAAACCGCGTCCCTACTCCGCAGGCCTTCGCGCTCTGCTAGTGGCCCGTAGCCGCCTTGCGGAGGACGTGCTCCGCGGCTCCGTAGCGGCC
>JAICMT010000396.1 GCA_025929125.1 Acidobacteriaceae bacterium
AATGGCCGCATCATCCGCATCGATGGCGACGCCGCGGATGAAAGAGCGGTCGATCTTGAGTTTGCTGACCGGAAGCTCTTTCAGGTAGCTGAGGCTGGAGTAGCCGGTCCCGAAGTCGTCGATGGCCAGCTTCAGGCCCATGGCTTTCAGCTCGCGCATAGCCTCTGTTGTGGCCTCGGTGCTGGACAGCAGCAGCCCTTCGGTAATCTCGAACTCCAGGTACTCCGGCGGTAGCCCGGTCTCCGCAAGCACGCGCCGCACCAGCGGTATGAAGTCTTTCTGCTGGAATTGAAGCGCGGATACATTGATCGCAATGGGTCCGGTGAGCAGCCCGCCGTCCATCCACTCGCGGGCCTGACGGCAGGCGGTACGAAGCACCCACTCGCCGATGCGAAGGATGAGGCTGCTGTTCTCGGCCGTCCGAATAAACTCTCCGGGAGGGATCAGGCCAAGCTCTGGCTGATTCCATCGCAGCAGGGCTTCCAGCCCAATCACCCGGCCGGTGGCGATATCCATCTGCGGCTGGAACAGCAGGAAAAACTCCTCGCGATCGAGCGCAAGCTGAAGGTTCTTTTCCAGATTCAGCCGCTCCAGTGCCTGCGCGTGCATTTCCCCGGAGAAGAAACAATAGGAGTTCTGGCGCTGACGCTTGGCGGAGTACATGGCGGAGTCCGCGTGTTGCATTAGCGTTTCCAGGTCGTCGCCATGCACTGGGAAGACGCTGATGCCGATGCTGCAGGTGAGCCGCATGGATTGCCCGCGAATCGCCAGCTCCTGCTTGATCGCTTCGAGCAGACGAGTGGCGGCAGCAGTAATGACGGACTCATCCTCGACGCCGGTCAGGATAAACAGGAACTCGTCGCCGCCAATCCGGGCCACTGTATCCTGCGGGCCGACGCAGCTGCTGAGTCTCTCGGCGATCTTCATCAGCACCAGATCGCCGAAGGTATGCCCCAGTGAATCGTTCAAAAATTTGAAACCGTCGAGATCCAGCAGCAGGAGCGCGAATTTCTTGCCGCTCTGCCGGGCCGCCGCCATGGCCTGGTGCCCGCGATCCTGAGCAGACACGCGATTGGGCAGCCCGGTGAGAGGATCGTGATACGCGAGAAACTGAACGCGGGCTTCGGCAGCCTTGCGGCTGGTGATGTCCTCGACCATCCCCTCGAACGAACTCAGTTTGCCGGAGGCGTCGCGCTCCGCGCGCAAGTTGAACACGGTCCACTTGCGCTCGCCCCCGCGGCAGACAACCTGCACCTCAAAACCTCGGAGCTGTCCATGCCGGTCCAGTAGCCGCATCATCTGGCGGAATCTCTCCGGCTCGGCGAGAAACTGGGTGCCGAGATCAATCACCGAGCGAAGCATCTGTTCCGGACTGGCATAGCCCAGCAACTGGGCCAGCGTGCGGTTGACGCGAACCAGCCCGCTTGCCGGGTCGGCCTGGAAGATGCCGACGACGGCATCCTCAAACATGGCGCGGTACCGCTCCTGCGATTCGCGCAGCGCCTGCTCCGCCTGAAGCCGATGCGTCACATTGGTTGCCGTGACCAGAGTGCCATTGGATCCCTGGAAATCGATGGGATAACAGGTGATCTCCACATCGATCAACGTGCCGTCCCGGCGGCAATGCCTCCCCAGCCCCGGCTTACAAAGCCCTTTGTTCGATGCCACCTCGGCCATCAACGCCGGCACGTCTTCGGCTGGACGGATCTCGCGTATGGTCATGCGCAGGAATTCGTCTCGGCTGTATCCATACTGGGCGATCGCGGCATCGTTCACCGCGAGAAAGCGGAGGGTTTTGCGATCGAAGACCCACATGGGCACAGGATTGCTATCGAAGAGGATGCGGTATTGCTCGTCGGATCGGCGCTGATCCGAACGGCGGAAGCGCTGGAGCAGCCCGCCATCATGCGGGCCAGAGTCCCCAGACAAGTCCGGCCTTCCGGAGAGGCCTAGCCACCCCAACAGTTTTGGCATTCCCAAATTCATCCTTGCCCTCGCACCGAACTGCTTTGCGCTTCAAGTGCCAGCGAAATCCTCAGGCAGGATTCCACATTTCCCGGGCGCCCTGGGAGACCAGCCTCACTCTGGTAAACATACGCTGCAATTCCCCATGGGGGAAGCCACAGGCGTTTCATCGCTCCATGATTTCCCTCCCGCGACCGAGTCAGTCGTGTGGCATACCGTGAAACCTTTAGGCTCTTTCGTTTGAGCAACCTTCAATTTGGTTTCAGCTTCTGAGTGTCTGAATCACGCGAGGAAGCGGAGCATGTGCAGGGCCGACGAGCCGGAACGAAAGGTGAAAGACGTCTCCCCGATTCTCACACCAGCCACGACGCACGGGGCCAGGACAGTTGCAGCGCTGCTGATCACCGCCGGGTTACTGGCGGCGTGCGGCTGCAGGAAGCAGACGCAGGAGGTTCACTCCCCGCAGCCCGCCGGGACAGGGTCGATGCATCCCTACGGCGGAACCCTGGAATCAGATGACGGCCAGTGGGTGCGCGCGACCAAAGACTATGCGAACACCCGATACAGCACGCTCGACCAGATCAATCAGAGCAATGTCGGCCAACTGAAGCTCGCGTGGACCTTTTCTACGGGGACGACGCGCGGTCAGGAAGCGGCCCCGATTGTCGCAAACAACACGATGTACATCGTGGCGCCGTGGCCGAACACATTGTTTGCGCTCGACCTGACCAAACCCGGCGGTCCCCT